>NZ_CP094226.1:1350000-1650000 GCF_022749195.1 Streptococcus oralis | reverse complement strand
GTTGCCCATACACAAAACTATGTGCCTTATGACTTTGTCAATGAAAAAGGGGAATCAGATGGTTATGAGGTAGCTGTTTTGAAGGCTGTTGATGAGAAGTTGGCAAACTATCAATTTGAATATACGGGCACCAGTGATGACGACCTCTTGATTGGTCTGGAATCAGGCAAGTATGACATCGGAACCAAGGGAGCTTGGTACACAGATGAACGAGCTAAAAAGTTTGTCATTCCATCTGAACCAGTCGGAGCGAGCATCATCGGATTTACTGTCAGAAAAGAAGATGAACAGAAATACAAAACCATTGATGACTTTGCTAAGAATAAAGGGAAATTGGTTCCCATCTCTCCACAGAATGCTCAATGGAATGTTATCACCAGCTACAATGAAAAACATCAGGATGCACCGATTGAGCTAACAGCAGCTGAATCCTTTAAAGTAGCAGATGCCTATGCCTGGGTCTTAGAAGGACGTTATGACGCCTTCTTTGATATCAAACTGTCCTTTGAAAAAGCAGTTACCGCAGAAGATGGCCCTTACCACCAATATGCGGATAAACTCAGTTGGTTCCCATACAAGGGCATTCCAACTTATCCCTTGATTCACCGTGATGAAAAGGGTGAGAAATTTGCTAAAGAATACGAAAAAGCAATTAAAGAGTTGAAAGAAGATGGCACGCTTGCTAAGCTATCTCAGCAATACTTTAAAGAAGATGTCTTTAGTTACGTAGACAAAGACTAGACCAGAAATTCCAAGACTAGAAAGGGTTTTGCATGGTTTCTTATGATTTTTCCAAGGTCTTTCAGTTTTTTCCGACCTTATGGCAGGCACTTCCTATGACCTTGTCCATTCTCTTTTTTACCACTCTTCTTGGTTCAATTTTTGGAGGTCTCTTGGCCTGGGCGCAAGTAGGAGAAGACAAGAGTTTTGCAGCGATTTCCAAAGGCTATATCTTTACCCTTCGTTGTACACCACCGATTGTCTTGCTTTTTCTAGTTTTTTATGGCTTGCCAGAATTTCTGAAATGGTGGCTTGGTTTGGATATCAACAATTGGTCTAAAACTATTTTTGTTCTCTTGACGATGATTCTCTTGTTTGCGGCTATTGTTGCCGAGGTTTTCAAGGCGGCCTTTCAAGCTATTCCAAAGGGGCAGACAGAGGCCGGGCTTAGTATTGGTTTGACTCCAAGTCAGACTTTTTGGAGAATCATTTTTCCCCAAGCTTTTCAAGTTGCTCTTCCCAATATAACGACCGCTATACTAAATCTCATGCGGGATGCTGCCTTGGCCTATACGATTGGTTTCGTTGATGTTATGGGGGCGGGGAATCTCTTGATTAGTCGCAATTTAGGGAACTACTCTCTGGAAACCTATACGGCAGTTGCGCTTCTTTACTGGGGGATTGCCCTGGTTATTTCTAGCTTGAGTCGTTTGCTTGAGAAGTCTTTGGAAACAAAAGGGAGGTAAGAAATGGATATAGACTATATTGTAAAGACCTTTCTGGAGACCTTGAAGGGTGTGCCAATCACCTTGATTATCATGATTGTGGCTATGGTCTTAAGCTTTTTACCGGCTCTATTTTTAGCCTTGGGGCAGATTTACAAGGTTCGAGGTGTGAGGAGTTTTTCTCTGGTCTATCTGGCATTTATCCGAGCGACTCCTCCGATTTTATTGATTCTCTTCTTTTATAGTTTGTTTCCAAGTTTGCTGAATCAATTTCTCAAAAGCATAGGAAGTGACTTTGATATTTTTAAGCTTGATCCTCTCTACTATGCTTTTATCATTTATAGTTTGATGACAGTCGGGAGTTTGTCGGAGATTTTGCGTTCAGCTATCTTGACGGTGGACAAGGGACAACTAGAGGCGGCGCATGCGATTGGGCTGACTACGACCCAGGCCTATCTAAGGATTGTTTTTCCTCAAGCCTTGCGCTCAGCCTTGCCTAACTTGGCCAATCTGGTGATCAATATCGTCAAAGGGACCTCCCTGGTCTTTGTCATGACCATCAAGGACATCACCGCTATTGCTCGTGTAGAAGCATCCTACGGCTACCAGTATTTCGAGTCTTATTTTGTGATCTTTTTGCAGTATATTTTGATCTGTGGTTTGATTCAGTGGGGCTTCTCCCTACTGGAGAAAGGCTATGTGAAAAAAGAAAAGAGTGCAAAAGCATCTAGCGCGCGTTTTGTATAGGAGGACAGGATGTTACAAGTAGAACATATCGCAAAAACATTTGGAGAGAGGCAGGTCTTGGAGGATGTCAATCTCCAGGTCAACCAAGGGGATGTCGTCGTTATTTTAGGACCATCAGGTTCGGGGAAAACGACCTTTCTCCGTTGTCTCAACCACTTAGAAAAAGCTGACAGTGGCCGTTTGACCTTGGCAGGAAAGACCTATGACTTGGCCAAATTAAGCAAGAAAGACATTCTAGAAATTCGCCAAAAAACAGCCTTTGTTTTCCAACACTACAATCTCTTTGCAAACAAAACTGCTCTGGAAAATATTCTAGAAGGCCTAATCGTAGCTCGTAAAGTTCCCAAGGAAGAAGCGCTCAAACGTGCAGAATCTGCCTTAGAAAAAGTTGGTTTACTGGCCTATAAGGACTACTACCCTTCACAACTATCTGGAGGGCAACAACAACGAATAGGAATTGCGCGTGCCATTGCCGTTAAGCCCGAGGTCATTTTGCTAGATGAACCAACATCGGCACTAGACCCTGAGTTGGTTGGAGATGTTTTGGATGTTCTGAAACAGTTGGCGGGAGAAGGTGTGACCATGGTAGTCGTCACGCATGAGATGGGATTTGCTAGGGATGTCGCCAACCACGTTATTTTCATGGATGGAGGCCGTATCGTAGAGGAGAACAATCCCCACGATTTCTTTAGTCGTCCACAAGAAGAACGAACCAAGCAGTTCCTGGCTCGTATCTTATCAGATGCTAGCTATAGTGTAGAATATATGATTTGATAGATAAGTGTATCATAAAAACAACACCCCATGACTAGAAGATTCTTCTGACCATGGGGTGTTTTCTCTATAGGAGGGCTATGTTATATTCTTTGAAAATCTCTTCAAACCAGGTCAGCTTCGCCTTATCTACAACTTCAAAGCTGTGCTTTGAGCAGCCTGTGGCTAGCTTTCTAGTTTACTCTTTGATTTTCATTGAGTATCAGTTCTCTTTCTTGTTTTTTATCAACCATCCAAGTCCGAGAAGGGCAAGGATACTGAATCCAGCAAGGGCAAGAAGTGATTTGCTCTCAGTTCCTGTGTTTGGAAGGAGGTTCTGAGAGTTAGCCTCTGCAGCGGTTTCTTGAGTTTCAGGATTGGCTGCTAGGCTTTGAGCTTGGCCTTGTTCTGGTTCAACTTCCGAGCTAGAAAGATCAAATTCTGGTTTTTCTTTCACAGCTGGAGCGACAATGGCACCACCTTGAGATAAGCGGAGAACGACAGCAGTGAGAGCGTTCAATTTTAAGCCTTTTTCAGTCCATTCGAGACCTTGAGGTTTAGCGATTCCTACTGGTCCGGCTTGATTTTCATCTGCCAGGACTTCAGCTTTTCTCAAGTGAGCAAATGCAGTTCCTAGAGTAAATTCGCGAGCCTTATCATCCGCATTGACAAAGACAGCGTAGACATCACCATTTGGAGCAGTGATTTGGTAGCCGATGGTCACATCTTCTTTTTCAACGCCATTTTGTCCTGGAACAGTAATGAGGTGGACGCGCTCTTTGATGTCTTGCAGACTCTTGAGTCGGAAGGCATCTGTCGATTGACGAAGGGCGATCAATCCTTTCATGTAGTTACGGCTCTTGACATTTTCAGGATAAGCTTTGCCATCTGTAGCTTTGGTCCAATCAAACTTGTTGACAGCATCACTAGAGTCGTAAGAGTCATGGATAAAGTAAGGATAGACAAATGGCTTGCCGTCCTTGTCGCGCAACAAGTGAGACTTGTTTGGAACCTTATCTTCAGGAACAGGAGTCTTATAGGCTGGATCAAGGAATTGTTTGGTACGTCCATATTCCTGACCAGAGTGGATAAAGGGAGTTCCTTGAGCGGTCAAGACCATGAGGTTTCCAAGTCGCAAACGACGATGGATTTCAGCATAGTTCTCAGCCTTGCTTGGATCTTTTTTGATAGACTGGGCAATGATGTCAAAGAGGGTCAAGTTATCATGGGCTGCGATATACTGGATAACATCTCCAGGATTGTCAGCCTCAAAGTTAGTTGGTTGGGCAATCAGATTTTTAAAGATGGTATTGATATCGCGTTTGCCACCTGTGATAAAGGCAGGTTGACCTTCGTTTGGATAGCCAGACTTGAGGTTGTTGCGGATGTCGTCTGAAAAGACAGCGACAGTATCTGTTTTCTTCATCCAATCTTGGTCAGCAGGTTGTACAGGCGTATTTTCATCACCAGTATAGGTTCTCCAGCCTTCACCTAGCATGATAAGATTTGGATTGAGGGCGCGTGCAGCCTTGTAAGCTTCTTCGATTGAAGCCGCATCGTGGTCACCCATCATATCAAAGCGGAAACCATCTACTTTGTAGGTTTCAACCAGATACTTGATGGAGTCTACCAAGACACGTTTAGACATGTAGTGGGTAGTTCCCAAACGGCCGCCTCCGAAGCTAGTACGTGGAGTTCCGTCTGCATCCATAAAGTGATAGTAGTTTGGCTCAATATCTTCAAAAATATCAACATTTGCAGTATGGTTGTAGACCACGTCCAGGATAGCCCCCATGCCACGTTTGTGGATTTCGTTGATGAGATTTTTGAATTCTGCGATACGTTTTTCTGGATCCTTAGGATCGCTTGAGTACATACCAGTCAAGGAGAAGTAGTTTTGAGGGTCATATCCCCAGTTGTAGTTGCTGTTGCTTGAAGCGTAGGCAGACAAACGTTCTTGGTTTTTCAATTCATTGACAAAGTAGTAAGACAAGACTGGAAGGAGCTGGATGTGGGTCACACCCAAGTCTTTGAGATAGTCCAGTTTTTCGATAAAGGCTTCAAAGGTACCAAATGGCTTGGTCAAGTCTTTTGCGATGGCAGGATCCGAAGTGAAGTCACGTACATGAGCTTCATAGATAACGGCATCTTCACGTGATTTGAAGTTACGAATCTTTCCATAGGTCAAGTCTTGCGGACCTAACTTCGCTGGATCGACAAAGGCAGCTTTAGCGACCTTATGAGCGGCATCTGTTTTTGCTAGGTCACTGTTCCAAGCCGCTAATGATTTGGCATAAGGGTCAAGAACGAGGACAGTTTTACCTTGGCGCTCGATTTGGTAGTGGTAGTAGTAGCCAGTGTAGTTGCTGATACCGAGACCAGAGTTTGCATCCAGAGTTTGTTTCCAGGTTCCTTTTTCTCCTTTTTCAAGGGCGACAGTTCCAACTACTTTTTCAGGGTCTTTCTTGTCATAGACAACAACGGAAACCTTATCAGCACTTGGAGACCAGAGGGTGAGATCAACACGCTTGCCATCTTCTTTTAGAGTTGCGCCGAGTGGACCATCGTAACTGTAGGATTCATCCTTGAGGCGCCAGCTTGAACGTGTGGTAAAGCGGTCTGAATTGTAGCTGACAGTGTAAGGGTGTTGAGTGTCAGAGAAGTCGCCGATATAGGTCACTTTTTTACCTGCCTCATCCACTTCCACGTCTGTGATAGTTACTTTATTCCCTTGGTAATCAGTGATGCTGGAGTGTTTGAGGATGTCGTCTTTCTTAGCTCCAACTAGGGTAGAAAAACTGCTTTCGATACGAGATTTAGCCACGTGTTGGGCACCAGTCATGCGGATATCGTGCACATAGTAGGGGTTGGTGTAGATGGTTTCGTCATCATCCTTGAGGAAAATCTGACTGTGATTTTTTAGATCAGTGAATTTATAATCCTCTTTTCTGATTTTCACATCATCGCCTTTCTTGCTTTCGTCTAGTAATAAAAATCCAAATTCTCTTGCAGCTTCATTGAGTGGGATATCAATGTAGCGTCCATATTTTCCAGTTGCGGTAAAGTCAGTACCGTCAGGCCATTCTCCACTGCTTGGGTTTTTGACATCGCCCCAATACCAAAGAGATTTTTTGTCATAGTTGCCATCTGTGCGGTAATAGTTGACACGGACAGTTCCTGCTGGTTGAGGGCGGTAGTTGTGTACCTTGTAGTTTTCATCTAGCCAAGCCTCATTCATTTTTGGAGAGAGGCGTTCTACAGAACGGTCCCCTGTCAGGTTATCCCCCTTGGTATTGTTGATAAGGAAGCTGACTTTCTTGGCTTGCTCATTTTTGAGTTTGACATCTAGATAATAGCCGTAGTCATCTTGCTTGGCATCCTTGAAGGACTTGGCTCCATTTGGCCAGTTTTCAGACTTCTTTTCAACATCGTCCCAAGTCCAAAGGCCTTGAGAATCTTTGTTTTCTTCAGGGAGTTTCTTTACATGGATGCGGAAGTAGTTGTCTGCGATGGGTTCTTCAGAAGATGTGTCTGCTTGTGATTTTTGATCAGAACTTGGCGTTGAAGTCGGAGTATCTACCTTTTCTTCTTTGCTGTTAGGCTGGTTTGTAGTAGTGTCTTCTGTTTTTGGGGGTTCTGGTGCTGCAGTAGTTTCCACAGCTGGGGCTTCCTTTTTAGTTTCAAGGGAAGCGTTTGCATTATTTTGTTCAGAAATGGGCGTTTTCTTTTGAGTTTGACTCGTTTCAGTCTCAGTAGGGGCCTTGGTCACAGCGCTAGTATTTTCCTGAGTTTGAGGAAGGTTTTCGTTAGCTGAAATAGTTGGCATTGCAGCAGAAAGGAAGACAATGCTGGCACCAATAAGGACAGAACCAGTTCCGTTCTTCAAGGAACGGATACCATAAATCATTTTTTTCTCAGTTTGAGATGGGATCTTTTTCATCACAATTCTCCTTGTGTAGTTGTTCCCTAACAGTATAGCACGAGGTAAACATTAGTGCAAGCGTTTTCCTAGTTTTTGAGAGAAAATATAATGCTTCATTCTCTTGAAATTTTTAAATAATATATAGGAAAAGATTGTTTAAAAAGTAGTAAAAAAACCTTGAAAAATCTGGCTAGATAAGGTATAATATGAGTAATCATTTGTCGTAGGTTTTGTCTGAAATATTGTCCAGACAAGGCTCACAGCAGTTAAATCTTCTGAAAAAGTCAGATTTAGCTGCTCTTTTTGTGCTTTTTTTCAGGTTTTTGAGTGCTTGTAACAAAGATTTAAAGATTCTGAAAATTTGTCAAAGGGACACGGTGATAGGGGTTTTTAAAAACCATATGACGATTAGAAAAGCCTGATTGACAAGGCTTGAAATTTATTTACAAAGGAGAATCATCTTGGCAGGACATGACGTTCAATACGGGAAACATCGTACCCGTCGTAGTTTTTCAAGAATCAAAGAAGTTCTTGACTTACCAAATTTGATTGAAATTCAAACTGATTCATTCAAAGATTTCCTAGACCACGGTCTTAAGGAAGTATTTGAAGATGTATTGCCAATTTCAAACTTCACAGAAACTATGGAGTTGGAATTTGTTGGATATGAAATCAAGGAACCAAAATACACGCTCGAAGAAGCACGTATCCACGATGCTAGCTACTCAGCACCAATTTTTGTAACCTTCCGCTTGATCAATAAAGAAACAGGCGAAATCAAGACCCAAGAAGTCTTCTTTGGAGATTTCCCAATCATGACCGAAATGGGTACTTTCATCATCAACGGTGGTGAACGTATTATCGTTTCTCAGTTGGTCCGCTCACCAGGTGTTTACTTTAATGATAAAGTAGACAAGAACGGTAAAGTAGGCTACGGCTCAACTGTTATCCCTAACCGTGGAGCTTGGTTAGAACTTGAAAGCGACTCAAAAGACATCGCTTATACTCGTATCGACCGTACTCGTAAGATTCCATTTACGACCTTGGTTCGTGCACTTGGTTTCTCAGGTGATGATGAAATCTTTGATATCTTCGGTGACAGCGAATTGGTTCGCAATACTGTTGAAAAAGATATCCACAAGAATCCAATGGACTCTCGTACAGACGAAGCTTTGAAAGAAATTTATGAACGCCTTCGTCCAGGTGAGCCTAAGACTGCTGAAAGCTCACGTAGCTTGCTTGTGGCACGTTTCTTCGACCCACGCCGCTACGATTTGGCAGCAGTTGGTCGTTACAAGATCAATAAAAAACTCAACGTTAAAACACGCTTGCTCAACCAAACCATTGCGGAGCCATTGGTAGACCCTGAAACTGGTGAAATCTTGGTAGAAGCTGGTACCGTTATGACTCGTAGCGTGATTGAAAGTATCGAGAGTCACTTGGATGGCGACTTGAACAAGATCGTTTATATTCCAAACGATGCAGCTGTTTTGACAGAACCAGTTGTCCTTCAAAAATTCAAGGTTGTTGCTCCAACGGACCCAGACCGTGTTGTAACCATCATCGGAAATGCCAATCCAGACGACAAGGTTCGTGTTGTAACTCCTGCGGATATCCTTGCAGAGATGAGCTACTTCCTCAACTTGGCGGAAGGTATCGGACGTGTGGATGATATCGACCACCTTGGGAACCGTCGTATCCGTGCAGTTGGTGAATTGCTTGCCAACCAAGTACGTCTTGGACTTTCTCGTATGGAACGTAACGTCCGTGAACGTATGTCTGTTCAAGACAATGAAGTTTTAACACCACAACAAATCATCAATATCCGTCCTGTAACAGCTGCGGTTAAAGAATTCTTTGGTTCATCACAGTTGTCACTGTTCATGGACCAACACAACCCGCTTTCTGAGTTGTCTCACAAACGCCGTTTGTCAGCCTTGGGACCTGGTGGTTTGACTCGTGACCGTGCTGGATATGAAGTTCGTGACGTGCACTACACTCACTATGGTCGTATGTGTCCAATCGAGACACCTGAAGGACCTAACATCGGTTTGATCAATAACTTGTCATCTTACGGGCACTTGAACAAGTATGGATTTGTTCAAACACCATACCGTAAGGTTGATCGTGAAACAGGTGTAGTCACAAACGAAATTGTTTGGTTGACAGCCGATGAAGAAGATGAATTTACTGTAGCGCAGGCTAACTCTCGCCTCAACGAAGACGGTACTTTTGCTGAGAAGGTTGTCATGGGACGTCACCAAGGGGTCAACCAAGAGTATCCAGCAGAAGTGGTTGACTACATGGACGTGTCACCAAAACAGGTAGTTGCCGTTGCGACAGCATGTATTCCTTTCTTGGAAAACGATGACTCCAACCGAGCCCTCATGGGTGCCAACATGCAACGTCAGGCTGTGCCATTGATTGATCCAAAAGCACCTTACGTTGGTACTGGTATGGAATACCAAGCAGCTCATGATTCTGGAGCGGCTGTTATTGCTCAGTATGGAGGTAAAGTTACTTACGCAGATGCTGACAAGGTAGAAGTTCGTCGTGAAGATGGTTCACTAGATGTTTACCACATCCAAAAATTCCGTCGTTCAAACTCAGGTACTGCCTACAACCAACGCACTCTCGTTAAAGTTGGTGATGTCGTTGAAAAAGGAGACTTCATCGCTGATGGACCTTCTATGGAAAAAGGGGAAATGGCGCTTGGACAAAACCCAATCGTTGCCTACATGACATGGGAAGGTTACAACTTCGAGGATGCTGTTATCATGAGCGAACGCTTGGTCAAAGACGATGTCTATACATCTGTCCACCTCGAGGAATACGAATCAGAAACCCGCGATACAAAGCTTGGGCCTGAAGAAATTACTCGTGAAATTCCAAACGTTGGTGAAGATGCTCTTAAAGACCTTGACGAAATGGGGATTATCCGTATCGGTGCTGAGGTTAAAGAAGGGGACATCCTTGTAGGTAAAGTCACACCTAAGGGAGAGAAAGACCTTTCAGCTGAAGAGCGTCTCTTGCACGCTATCTTCGGAGACAAGTCTCGTGAAGTGCGTGACACTTCTCTCCGTGTACCTCACGGTGCCGATGGTGTCGTTCGTGATGTTAAGATTTTTACACGTGCAAATGGAGATGAGTTGCAATCAGGCGTTAACATGCTGGTTCGCGTCTACATTGCTCAAAAACGTAAGATCAAGGTCGGAGATAAGATGGCCGGACGTCACGGAAACAAAGGGGTTGTCTCTCGTATCGTTCCTGTAGAAGACATGCCTTACCTTCCAGACGGAACTCCCGTTGATATCATGTTGAACCCGCTTGGGGTACCATCACGTATGAATATCGGTCAGGTTATGGAGCTTCACCTTGGTATGGCAGCACGTACTCTTGGTATCCATATCGCAACACCAGTCTTTGACGGAGCAAGTTCTGAAGATCTTTGGGACACTGTTAAAGAAGCAGGTATGGATAGCGATGCAAAGACAATCCTTTACGATGGACGTACTGGTGAGCCGTTTGACAACCGTGTATCAGTTGGTGTCATGTACATGATCAAACTCCACCACATGGTTGATGATAAATTGCACGCTCGTTCAGTCGGACCATACTCAACCGTTACCCAACAACCACTCGGAGGTAAAGCTCAGTTTGGTGGACAACGTTTCGGTGAGATGGAAGTTTGGGCTCTTGAAGCCTACGGTGCGTCAAATGTCCTTCAAGAAATCTTGACTTACAAGTCTGACGATATCAACGGACGTTTGAAAGCTTATGAAGCCATTACAAAAGGAAAACCAATTCCAAAACCAGGTGTTCCAGAATCCTTCCGAGTTCTTGTTAAAGAATTGCAATCTCTTGGTCTTGACATGCGTGTTCTTGACGAAGATGACCAAGAAGTGGAACTTCGCGACTTGGATGAAGGAATGGACGAAGATGTCATCCACGTAGATGATCTTGAAAAAGCCCGCGAAAAAGCAGCCCAAGAGGCTAAAGCAGCCTTTGAAGCTGAAGAAGCAGAGAAAGCAACAAAAGCGGAAGCAACAGAAGAAGCTGCTGAACAAGAATAAGCAGTTCACTTAGAATAGAAAGGGAAGAAATAGTGGTTGATGTAAATCGTTTTAAAAGTATGCAAATCACCCTAGCTTCTCCAAGCAAAGTCCGTTCATGGTCTTATGGAGAAGTCAAAAAACCTGAAACAATCAATTACCGTACCTTGAAACCAGAACGTGAAGGACTCTTTGACGAAGTCATCTTTGGTCCTACAAAGGACTGGGAATGTGCTTGTGGGAAGTACAAACGCATTCGCTACAGAGGAATTGTTTGTGACCGCTGTGGGGTTGAAGTAACGCGTACAAAAGTTCGTCGTGAGCGTATGGGGCACATCGAGTTGAAAGCTCCTGTATCTCACATCTGGTATTTCAAGGGGATTCCAAGCCGTATGGGCTTGACCCTTGATATGAGCCCTCGTGCCCTCGAGGAAGTGATCTACTTTGCGGCTTACGTGGTGATTGATCCTAAGGATACACCGCTTGAGCACAAGTCTATCATGACAGAGCGCGAATACCGTGAGCGCTTGCGTGAGTATGGCTATGGATCATTCATTGCCAAGATGGGTGCCGAAGCCATCCAAGACCTCTTGAAACAAGTAGATCTTGAAAAAGAAATTACTGAACTCAAAGAAGAGTTGAAAACAGCTACTGGACAAAAACGTGTCAAAGCCATCCGTCGTTTGGATGTTTTGGATGCCTTTTACAAGTCTGGAAACAAGCCTGAATGGATGATTCTCAACATCCTTCCAGTTATTCCACCAGACCTTCGTCCAATGTTGCAGTTGGATGGTGGCCGTTTTGCCTCATCTGACTTGAACGACCTTTACCGCCGTGTTATCAACCGTAACAACCGCTTGGCTCGTTTGCTTGAGTTGAATGCACCAGGTATCATCGTTCAAAATGAGAAGCGTATGCTTCAAGAAGCGGTTGACGCTTTGATTGATAATGGCCGTCGTGGTCGTCCGATTACAGGACCAGGTAGCCGTCCACTGAAATCATTGAGCCACATGCTTAAAGGGAAACAAGGACGCTTCCGTCAAAACTTGCTCGGTAAACGTGTTGACTTCTCAGGACGTTCCGTTATCGCCGTTGGTCCAACTCTTAAGATGTACCAATGTGGTGTGCCACGTGAAATGGCGATTGAGCTCTTTAAACCATTCGTCATGCGTGAAATCGTTGCCCGTGACATCGTGCAAAACGTTAAGGCAGCTAAACGCTTGGTGGAACGTGGAGACGAACGCATCTGGGATATCCTTGAAGAAGTAATCAAAGAACACCCAGTTCTTTTGAACCGCGCACCGACCCTTCACCGTTTGGGTATCCAAGCCTTCGAGCCAGTCTTGATTGATGGTAAGGCCCTTCGCTTGCACCCGCTTGTCTGTGAAGCCTACAATGCCGACTTTGACGGGGACCAAATGGCCATCCACGTACCGCTTTCAGAAGAAGCTCAAGCAGAAGCTCGTATCTTGATGTTGGCTGCTGAGCATATCTTGAATCCGAAAGATGGTAAACCAGTTGTTACTCCTTCTCAGGACATGGTTTTGGGTAACTACTACTTGACCATGGAAGAAGCTGGTCGTGAGGGTGAAGGAATGGTCTTCAAAGACCGTGACGAAGCGGTTATGGCTTACCGTAATGGTTATGTTCACCTCCACTCACGTGTTGGTATCGCGACAGACAGCCTCAACAAACCTTGGACTGAAGAGCAAAAACACAAGGTCTTGCTTACAACAGTTGGTAAAATCCTCTTCAACGACATCATGCCAGAGGGTCTGCCTTACTTGCAAGAACCAACAAATGCCAACTTAACAGAAGGTGTTCCAGCTAAATACTTCTTGCCACTAGGTGGAGATATCAAGGAAGCTATTCGCAATCTTGAACTCAACCCTCCATTCAAGAAGAAAAATCTTGGGAATATCATCGCTGAAATCTTCAAACGTTTCCGTACGACAGAAACTTCTGCCCTACTTGACCGCATGAAGAATCTCGGATACCACCACTCAACTCTTGCAGGTTTGACAGTGGGTATTGCCGATATCCCAGTTGTTGAAGACAAGGCTGAAATCATCGAAGAATCACACAAACGTGTAGAACAAATCACCAAACAATTCCGTCGTGGTATGATCACAGACGACGAGCGCTACAACGCTGTTACAGCTGAATGGCGTGCAGCCCGTGAAAAATTGGAGAAACGTTTGGTTGCCAACCAAGATCCTAAGAACCCAATCGTTATGATGATGGACTCTGGGGCCCGTGGTAACATCTCAAACTTCTCACAGCTTGCCGGTATGCGTGGTCTGATGGCCGCTCCGAATGGACGTATCATGGAATTGCCAATCCTTTCAAACTTCCGCGAAGGTTTGTCAGTACTCGAAATGTTCTTCTCAACTCACGGTGCCCGTAAAGGTATGACCGATACGGCCCTTAAGACAGCCGACTCAGGTTATTTGACTCGTCGTTTGGTTGACGTTGCCCAAGACGTTATCATCCGTGAGGACGACTGTGGAACAGACCGTGGTCTCTTGATCCGTTCTATCGCAGAAGGAAAAGAGATGATCGAGTCTCTCGAAGAACGCCTCAACGGTCGTTACACTAAGAAAACTGTTAAACATCCAGAAACTGGTGCAGTGATCATCGGTCCAAATGAGTTGATTACAGAAGACAAGGCGCGTGAAATTGTCAATGCTGGTGTGGAAGAAGTGACTATCCGCTCTGTATTTACATGTAACACCCGTCATGGTGTCTGCCGTCACTGTTACGGTATCAACTTGGCGACTGGTGATGCGGTTGAAGTTGGTGAAGCAGTTGGTACAATCGCTGCCCAATCTATCGGGGAACCTGGTACACAGCTTACAATGCGTACCTTCCACACGGGTGGGGTTGCCTCAAATACCGATATCACTCAGGGTCTTCCTCGTGTCCAAGAAATCTTTGAAGCCCGCAATCCTAAAGGGGAAGCGGTCATCACAGAGGTCAAAGGACAAGTTACTGCTATCGAAGAAGACGCGTCAACTCGTACCAAGAAAGTCTTCGTTAAGGGTGAAACTGGAGAAGGCGAATACGTGGTACCATTTACAGCCCGTATGCGTGTCGAAGTTGGAGACCGAGTCTCTCGCGGTGCGGCATTGACAGAAGGTTCTATCCAACCAAAACGTCTCCTTGCTGTTCGTGATGTCTTGTCAGTTGAAACTTATCTTCTCGGTGAAGTACAAAAAGTTTACCGTAGCCAAGGGGTAGAAATCGGTGACAAACACATCGAGGTAATGGTTCGTCAAATGATCCGTAAAGTTCGTGTCATGGATCCAGGTGACACAGACCTTCTTATGGGTACTCTCATGGACATCAACGACTTTACAGATGCCAACAAGGATGTTCTTATCGCAGGTGGAGTTCCAGCGACTGGTCGCCCAGTTCTTATGGGAATCACCAAAGCCTCACTTGAAACCAACAGTTTCTTGTCAGCGGCTTCCTTCCAGGAAACAACTCGTGTCCTTACAGATGCAGCCATCCGTGGTAAGAAAGATCATCTCCTTGGACTCAAGGAAAATGTTATCATCGGTAAGATTATCCCAGCAGGTACTGGTATGGCTCGCTACCGTAACCTTGAACCACAAGCCGTCAATGAAGCAGAATATCTGGCTCCAGAACAAGAAGAGGCAGAACTTGCTCCTGTAGAGGAAGTTGTGGAAATCCAAGTTGAAGAAACAGTAGAATAAAGCAAACAAGAGAACCTTTGGGTTCTCTTTGTTTTATTTCAGAAAATTTTCCAAATTTTTCATAAAGTATGGTAGAATAGAAGAACTAAAATGCCAGGGAGGTGTCCATATGGAACAAACATTCTTTATCATTAAGCCAGATGGTGTGAAAAGAGGGCTGGTTGGTCAGGTTCTGAAAAGAATTGAGGAGCGTGGTTTCAAAATCGAAAAATTAGAGTTGCGTTCAGCAGTTTCAGAAGATTTGATTGACCAGCACTATCAAGACTTGGTTGAAAAAAGTTTTTATCCTCCTATCCGTCAGTTTATGACCTCAGGACCAGTAGTGGTGGGCATTCTATCAGGTCCGAAAGTGATTGAAACTTGGCGGACCATGATGGGTGCTACTCGTCCAGAAGAAGCTCTGCCAGGAACTATCCGAGGAGATTTTGCCAAGGCTGCAGGAGACAATCAAGCCATTCAAAATGTAGTTCACGGCTCCGATTCGGAAGCTTCTGCAAAACGTGAAATTGCTCTCTGGTTTAAGGATTAGACTGGTAAAAAAACAGTTCTGTGTACAACAGAACTGTTTTTTGGTCAGTTGAGCACAAAAAATGGACACTTGAGGCGGAAACAATCATTTCAAACTCCTCACAAGGTATAATCCCATATAGGGAGGGAGAAGAAATGGTAAAATCAATTCGCCTATTGTTGTTGATTGCAGTCATCCAGATTAGTTTTTCTAGTTGCCTATTATGGAAAGAATCCTTTTTATCTTTAAAACAGACCAATGCTTATTTTTTGATTTTGATAGTAGGAATTTCTGTTTTGTGCGCTGGGATAAATTATTTCCATACAGCAGACCAGTCTAGACATAGTATTTTGCATGTTCAAAAGAAAGTGAGTCTTGTTTATTGCCTCCTTTTAGTAGTCAATCTTCTGGCAACCTGTCTGGTTCTCTCAGAAAGCATCCAAACCACTAGCAAATTGCAGCAGGAATTGGTTGACCTCTTTTTGCCCTCCTTTTTTTTCTTGCTAGGAGTAGATCTATTGATTTTCTTACCTTTTGATAAAATTTTTCGCGATATAGAAAATCACCTAAATAAAAAGAAAACAGTCGTCATTTCCGTTCTAGCTACGATGGTTTTCTTGAGGAATCCCTTAGTGATTTCCTCGATTCTCATTTATATCAGTGTTGGTTTTCTATGCGCACGTTTCCTTTTTCCCAAATGTATCCAAAGGGAAATCTCCTTTTATGGACACCTGATTCGGGATATCCTGTTTGTTTTTTCAGTAGTTGTATTCTTTTAAGTGGAGGAGAATCTTTCAAAATTGTTATAGTAAGTCCATAAAGAAAATTCACACAAAAGAAAACTTTTTGGTATAATAGTAGCATGCACACAAAAAATGAAGAAGAGCTTCTAGCTCTCGGAGAAAGATTAGGCCATTTGCTTCAAAAAGACGATGTTCTGATCTTGACTGGAGAGTTGGGTGCGGGTAAAACAACCTTTACAAAGGGCCTTGCTAAGGGCTTGGATATCCATCAGATGATTAAAAGTCCAACCTATACCATTGTCAGAGAGTACGAAGGGCGTTTGCCACTTTACCACTTGGATGTCTACCGTATCGAAGGTGATGCTGATTCTATTGACTTGGATGAGTTTCTCTTTGGAGGTGGTGTGACTGTTATTGAGTGGGGGCATCTTTTGGGTGAAGATTTACCAGATTCTTACTTGGAGTTGGAAATTTTGAAAGAAGCTGAGGGTCGTTGTCTTCATTTTACGGCTCATGGCTCTCGGGCTGAACAACTCATCAAGGAGCTTCAAGATGGAGTATGAGTTGTGTATTCGTGAGGCAGAGATTTTAGATGCTACAGCCTTAATTGCATTTTTAGATTGTGTTGGTCAAGAGACAGATTTTACCAGCTTGGATGAAAATGGTATCATGATGACAGCTTCTGAAATGGCTCTTTTTATCGAAAAACAAGCTACATCAGAGAATCAAATTACTCTCCTCGCCTTACTGAATGCTGAGATTGCAGGAGTCTTAAATATCACAGCAGACCAACATTTAAGAGTTCGACATATCGGTGATGTTTTTCTAGCAGTTCGCAAGAAATTCTGGAACCAAGGCTTGGCGACTATACTTCTAGAAGAAGGCATCGAGTGGGCTAAATCCAGTGGTGTCTTGCGCCGTTTGCAACTCAGTGTACAAAAACGAAACGAGGCCGCTATCCACCTCTACTCAAAAATGGGATTTATCACAGAAGGCTTACAAGAAAGAGGAGCCTATTTAGCAGAAGGGATATTTTTAGATGTTTGTCTTATGGGCAAGCTGATAAATGAATAACGAGATGATTAAAAAATTAATTGGAATGGTGCTAGGTTTCCTAGCAGTAACAGTTTTAGGTGTAGCGGTTTATGGCTATACCATCTACCAACAGGGAACAGAAACCCTAAGTAAAAAGACTTACAAAAAAATCGGGGAAGAAACCAACGTTATCGAAGCGACTGAGCCTCTGACTATCCTCTTGATGGGGGTAGATACGGGAAATGTGGAACGTACAGACCCGTGGGCGGGGAATAGTGATTCCATGATTCTCCTGACGGTTAATCCCAAAACAAAGAAAACCACAATGATGAGTTTGGAACGGGATATTTTGACCAAGATTGAGACTGGAAACGGTCAAGTTCAGGAAGCTAAACTCAATGCCGCCTATGCTAATGGTGGTGCGGAACTTGCAATTTCTACTATTCAAAAGATGATGAATATCCACATTGACCGCTATGTGATGGTTAACATGCAGGGACTTCAACAATTGGTGGATGCAGTTGGTGGGATCACCGTCAACAATACACTCGGTTTCCCAATTTCGATTGCTGACCAAGAAGAGTTTAATAAGATTTCTATCGGTGTTGGAGAACAAACCTTGAATGGTGAGGAAGCTCTGGTGTATTCACGAATGCGTTACCAAGACCCAGAAGGAGACTATGGTCGTCAAAAACGTCAGCGTGAAGTCATTCAAAAGATCGTTGAGAAGGTTTTGAGCCTAAACAGTGTGAGTCATTATCAAGGCATCCTCAAAGCTTTGAGTGATAACATGCAGACCAATGTGGACTTATCAGCTAAGAGCATTCCACAATTGCTCGGCTATCAAGATTCTTTCAAGAATATCGAAACGCATCAATTGCGTGGGGAAGATGCTGAGCTACAGGGAATTTCTTATCAGATTGTCACTTCAGAACATATGCTCGAGATGCAAAATCTCTTGCGTCGTTCACTAGGTAAAGAGCCAGTGACAGAATTGGAAACCAATGCGGTACTGTACGAAACAGCCTTTGGTCGGACAGCACCTTCAACCAGTACTAACACTTCAAACGAAGAAGCAGAATAAGAAAAGAATCAAATCGTGGGAAATTTCCTGCGATTTTTTCAAAAAAATTCGAATAGATAAGTAGGAGGAAACATGAAAGCAGAAATTATTGCTGTCGGAACAGAAATTTTAACGGGGCAGATTGTCAATACCAATGCTCAGTTTTTATCAGAGAAACTAGCCGAAATCGGGGTAGATGTCTACTTCCAAACAGCTGTTGGAGATAATGAAGCTCGTCTTTTGTCCTTGCTTGAGATTGCGAGTCAACGTAGTAATCTTGTGATTTTGACAGGGGGCTTGGGACCAACTGAGGATGATTTGACCAAACAAACTCTGGCAAAATTTTTAGGAAAAGATCTGGTGTTTGACCCTCAAGCACAAGAGAAACTGGATATTTTCTTTGATCATAGACCTGACTATGCTCGGACACCGAATAATGAGCGTCAAGCCCAAATTGTAGAAGGGGCGACTCCACTGCCAAATGAGACAGGTTTAGCAGTAGGAGGGGTTTCGGAAGTGGATGGCGTGACCTACGTGGTCCTTCCAGGACCACCTAGTGAATTGAAACCTATGGTCTTAAATCAACTCTTGCCCAAGCTGATGACAGGCACCAAGTTATACTCACGAGTGCTCCGTTTCTTTGGAATTGGGGAGAGTCAGTTGGTGACCATTTTGGCGGATTTGATTGACCATCAAACCGATCCGACTTTGGCGCCGTATGCCAAGACGGGAGAAGTGACCTTGCGCTTGTCTACAAAAGCAGTCAGTCAAGAAAAGGCTGATCAAGCACTGGATATCTTAGAAAATCAAATCTTGAGTCGCCAAACTTTCGAGGGAATTTCTCTACGAGACATCTGTTATGGATATGGGGAAGAAACCAGTCTCGCAAGTGTCGTTGTAGAAGAGCTAAAGAAGAGACAGAAAAGCATTACTGCGGCAGAAAGCTTGACGGCAGGTCTTTTTCAAGCGACATTAGCAGACTTTTCGGGCGTTTCAGCAATCTTTAATGGCGGTTTTGTCACTTACAGCCTAGAAGAAAAGTCCAAGATGTTGGATATTTCCGAGCAAGAGCTAAAAGAGCACGGGGTCGTTTCTGAGTTTACGGCTCGAAAAATGGCAGAGCAGGCTCGACTCAAGACTCTGTCTGACTACGGAGTTAGTTTGACGGGTGTGGCAGGACCAGATAGCTTAGAGGGGCATCCAGCTGGTACAGTTTTTATTGGACTGGCACATGCAAAAGGGACAGAGGTGATCAAGGCTAATATCGCAGGACGGAGTCGAGCAGATGTTCGACAGATTGCGGTCATGCATGCCTTTAACCTAGTTCGCAAGGCTTTATTAAGTGACTAAATTTTGGTATAATGAAAGATAGGTCTAAGGACCAGTAGAATATAGGAGAACAAAATGGCGAAAAAACCAACAAAAAAATTAGATGAAATTGGGAAAAAATTTGGAGCAGACCGTGAAAAGGCATTGAACGATGCTCTTAAATTGATTGAGAAAGACTTTGGTAAAGGCTCAATCATGCGCTTGGGTGAGCGCGCGGAGCAAAAAGTTCAAGTGATGAGCTCAGGCTCATTGGCTCTTGACATTGCCCTTGGTTCAGGTGGTTATCCTAAAGGACGTATCATCGAAATCTATGGACCAGAATCATCTGGTAAGACAACGGTTGCCCTTCACGCTGTTGCGCAAGCACAGAAAGAAGGTGGTATTGCAGCCTTTATCGATGCGGAACATGCTCTTGACCCAGCCTATGCTGCAGCCCTTGGTGTGAACATTGACGAATTGCTCTTGTCACAACCAGACTCAGGTGAACAAGGTCTTGAAATTGCTGGAAAATTGATTGACTCAGGTGCAGTTGACCTTGTCGTTATCGACTCGGTTGCGGCCCTTGTACCTCGTGCAGAAATTGATGGGGATATTGGTGACAGCCACGTTGGTTTGCAAGCTCGTATGATGAGCCAGGCCATGCGTAAACTCGGAGCTTCTATCAATAAAACCAAAACAATTGCCATCTTTATCAACCAATTGCGTGAAAAAGTTGGAGTAATGTTTGGAAATCCAGAAACAACACCTGGTGGACGTGCTCTGAAATTCTACGCTTCAGTCCGATTGGATGTTCGTGGAAGCACGCAAATCAAGGGAACTGGTGACCAAAAAGATACCAATGTCGGTAAGGAAACCAAGATCAAGGTCGTGAAAAACAAGGTGGCTCCACCATTTAAGGAAGCCTTTGTTGAAATCATGTACGGAGAAGGAATTTCTAAGACTGGTGAGCTCTTGAAGATTGCAAGTGATCTCGATATCATCCAAAAAGCGGGAGCATGGTACTCTTACAAGGGTGAAAAAATCGGACAAGGATCTGAAAATGCTAAGAAATACTTGGCGGATCACCCAGAAATCTTTGATGCCATTGACCACCAAGTCCGTGTTCAATATGGCTTGATTGAAGATGAAGAAGGGACAACTCCTACCTCTGTCGCAGAAGATCTAGCACCTAACCAAGAAGTAACACTTGACCTAGGCGACGGACTTGAAATCGAAATTGAAGATTAAAAATAAAAGCGGAGAAGTCCTTCTCTGCTTTTTATGTTAAATTATTAAGTCTCCATAAGCTTCAAAAGCGTAAAAAAAGAGTATTTAATCAAAAAAATTAAAAAAACTATTGCAATTTTTTTAATTTGATGATAAAATTAAATCATTCTATAAAAAGGAGACTACTATAATGGAAAAACGCCTTGTTCGTAACGTACAAGACAAAAAGATTGCTGGTGTTTGTGCTGGTGTCGCTGACTACTTTAACATGGACCACACACTTGTTCGTGCACTTTGGATCATCTTCACCCTACTTGGTGGTTCTGGAATCTTGGCTTATGCTGTTCTCTACTTCCTTCTTCCAGAAGGCAATGCAGAAGCTTAAGCCATAGAGAGAATAAAAGTTTATTCTGATCAGTTGAAAATAAAAAATGCATGTAATCGTAGATTGCATGCATTTTTATATGTAGCTTCTATCGAAAAAGAGAGGTTTTTCACCAGAAGAATAAGTCTTGTTTAATGGTCGCTAAAACGACGATACTCTATATGAAAGTCAAAATAATGTTCATTCTGTAACTTTTGGAAGATGTCGCGATAGGCTTCTTCGTCAAAATAGTCGCCACGGTAGAGAATTTCAAAACTCAAACCATCGTACTCTAGAAAAGCGTTGGCTGTTTTGAAACCATTTTGGTGATAGAAATCCATGCGGGCCTTTCTCTGCTCCAAGTTATCGCATTCTTCGTCCAATCGCTCGACTTCCAATAACATGGTTCGCTGGTAAAAATCAGTCAACTTTTCGATGATTTCTTTTCCATATCCGTGGCTTCTCAAGTGGGGCATGATGGCAAAAAAACTGATATAGAAGGCCTTTGGATTGGAGATGGCAAAAGCAAAGCCGACAAACTCTTCTTGGTTATAAAAAGCAAAAAAGTGGGCGTCTTCTCGGTCTTGATAGCGTAAAAACTCAGACAGAGGAACTCGTTCTTCCTCGGGGAATGCTTCCTTGTTTAGCTTTTTAACCTTATCCAGATCGGGAAATACATCGGTAATTAATTGACTGGTCAAACTCATAAATGACCTCCTTTTCTTGATTATAGCAAATTGTCTCTCTGTAAGCAATTGATTGCAAACTTAGTGATAGAGCCTTGTCGCTCCTTTAGAAAGCTGATATAATAGCTTTATGAATAAGAAACGATCCGTGGACTTGATACATGGTCCTATTCTTCCTGCGCTGTTAAGCTTTGCCTTTCCAATCTTGCTGTCAAATATTTTCCAACAGCTTTATAATACAGCTGACGTCTTGATTGTTGGACGATTTCTTGGTCAAGATTCCTTGGCAGCAGTAGGGGCGACAACTGCCATTTTTGACTTGATTATAGGCTTTACGCTTGGTGTTGGCAATGGGATGGGGATTGTCATTGCCCGCTATTATGGGGCTCGTAATTTCACTAAAATTAAAGAAGCAGTAGCAGCCACTTGGATTTTAGGTGCTCTTTTGAGCATTGTGGTTATGCTGATGGGCTTTGTCGGTTTGTATCCACTCTTGCAATATTTAGATACCCCTGCAGAAATCCTTCCTCAGTCCTATCAATATATTTCTATGATTGTGACCTGTGTCGGTGTCAGCTTTGCCTATAATCTTTTTGCGGGTTTGTTGCGGTCCATTGGAGACAGTCTCGCAGCTCTTGGCTTCCTGATTTTCTCTGCCTTGATCAATGTGGTTCTGGATTTGTATTTCATTACGCAACTGCATCTGGGAGTTCAATCTGCGGGGCTTGCTACCATTATCTCGCAAGGCTTATCAGCGGTTCTCTGCTTTTATTATATCCGCAAGAGTGTTCCAGAACTGCTCCCTCAACTCAAGCATTTTAAATGGGACAAGGCCTTGTACGCGGATCTTTTAGAGCAAGGTTTGGCTATGGGGCTGATGAGTTCGATTGTGTCCATAGGTAGTGTGATTTTACAGTCTTCAGTCAATACCTTTGGAGCTGTGATTATTAGTGCTCAAACAGCAGCTAGACGCATTATGGCCTTTGCCCTCCTTCCGATGACGGCTATTTCTTCTGCTATGACGACCTTTGCCTCTCAAAATCTCGGGACCAAGCGACCAGACCGCATTGTTCAAGGTCTTGGTATTGGGAGTCGCCTGAGCATGTCCTGGGCAGGTTTTATTTGTATCGCCCTCTTTTTTGCCAGTCCGAGCTTGGTTTCCTTCTTGGCCAGTTCAACAGATACTTACTTGGTAGAAAACGGTAGTCTCTACCTGCAAATCAGTTCAGTCTTTTATCCGATTTTGAGCCTTTTGCTGATTTATCGGAATTGCTTGCAGGGATTGGGGCAGAAAGTCCTTCCTCTAGTTTCCAGCTTTATAGAACTAATCGGGAAAATCGTTTTTGTGGTTTTGATTATCCCTTGGGCAGGCTATAGGGGAGTCATCCTTTGCGAACCCCTTATCTGGGTTGCCATGACTACCCAACTGTACTTTTCACTTTTCCGCCATCCCCTGATAAAAGAAGGCAAGGCAATCTTGGCTGCTAAAGGACACTCCTAGCTGGATTTGCTGAATAAAATCCATTTCCTCTAGTGAAAATCGAAAAAACTTGTGTTATAATAAGAAAGATTAAAATGTGAAAAAAGGAGATTCCTAATGGGACGTAAATGGGCCAATATCGTAGCCAAGAAAACGGCTAAAGATGGAGCTAACTCTAAAGTATATGCAAAATTTGGTGTAGAAATCTATGTAGCAGCTAAAAAAGGGGATCCAGACCCAGAATCAAACACTGCTTTGAAATTCGTTATCGACCGTGCTAAACAAGCCCAAGTGCCAAAACACGTTATCGATAAAGCGATTGATAAAGCAAAAGGAAACACAGACGAAACCTTTACAGAAGGACGTTACGAAGGTTTTGGACCAAATGGTTCTATGTTGATTGTGGATACCTTGACTTCAAACGTCAACCGTACCGCAGCTAATGTCCGTGCTGCCTTTGGTAAAAACGGCGGAAACATGGGTGCTTCAGGTTCGGTTTCATACCTCTTTGACAACAAGGGTGTGATTGTATTTGCAGGTGAGGACGCTGATGCAGTCTTTGAGCAATTGCTAGAAGCAGATGTGGATGTGGACGATGTAGAAGCAGAAGAAGGAACAATCACGGTTTACACAGCTCCAACAGATCTCCACAAGGCTATCGTTGCCCTTCGTGAGTCTGGCATCGAAGAATTCCAAGTGACTGAATTGGAAATGATTCCTCAGTCTGAAGTGGAATTGTCAGGCGAAGACCTTGAAACCTTTGAAAAACTTTACAGCGTTCTTGAGGACGATGAAGACGTACAAAAGATCTACACAAACGTAGATGGATTTTAATAGAAAAACGAACAGTTTTACTAGCTGTTCGTTTTTTTGATATTTGAACTTAGACTCTTGTTTCAGAATCGTTTTGTTTCTTGCTTTTTTCAAGACCTAGACCGACTGCATGTTTTTGAACGAGCAAGAGCTGTCCATTGTCCTGTTTTGCAAAAGTTAAGGTAACGGTCTTGATCTTGTCTCCAATGGAGATATAGGTGATTTTTCTCGTATCGTACCCTCCGATAGTGGAGTCAAATTCGGAGTCTGGTAGTCCGTGTTTTTTGATAATATCCTTGTAGTTGGTACCACCTTTTCCTTTGTTGTCAAGGTCACCTTCGATTAAGGCGTCGAACTGTTCTTGGGTCCAGGTGAAGGTATCGTTTTCTTCCTCCTCTGGGATGGAATAGGCGCTATCATCTGTCAAGTCGCTTTCTTCTTCGCGCTCCATTGAGGCACTTGCCTCGCTGTAGGAACGGTTAAACTCCCTGATAAACTCTTTGTAGACATTAGCGTACAGTACTTGGGTCGTAAAGAAAAGTACAACAGAAGCAACTGCGAGGGATGTTCCGATAATGGCCATGGTTTTCCGTTTTTTGAGATTGACGATAAGGCCGATAATCCCCAAGATAAATGCGACAATGGCGATGAAAAATGATAGATAGTTAATAAATGGAATCCAGGACCCTAAAAGTGCGATGGCTCCAAAAATGGTTGCCAAAATCCCTAAAACTTTCTGTTCCTCTGGTTTCATTTGAAAGCTCTCTCCTTTCCTTTTGTGAATGGCTATCAATCCACAGTAGTTAGTGTTTATTATAGAGAAAATAGCTGCTAATGTCAATTCAGAGCAAGATAGTTCCCAAGTAAACTTTTTTCTTGACATCTCCTCCGAAAGTGATAAAATAGTTCTCATGGAAACTGAATTAGTTCTCCAGAGAACTAAATGTGATGGTTAGAAAGGAGCAATCATGGACAAGCCGATGTTGGTTTTTAAGCGTTTTGGTCATCAGGTACATCTGATGGTACAAAAGGAAGCCAAGCGTAGTGGTATTGAATTTATGGGTGGACCTCAAGGTCAGGTTGTACGTTTTTTGAATAGTCGTGAGGAAAATCAAGATTTGGTCTTGATTAAGGATATCGAACAGGAACTCAATATTACCAAATCTGTTGCGAGTAATCTAGTCAAGCGCATGGTACAAAATGGTTTGGTCGAGTTAGAGGCGAGCCCGAGCGATAAGCGGGCAAAATTTGTTCGCCTGACGGAGAAATCGCGTTCGCAGATGCAAAAAGTTAAAGCTTTTTTTGATCGGATTGATCAGAGTCTGCTAGAGGGGGTTTCAAAGTCAGACTTAGCAATCTTTGAAAAGGTATTCGGGCAGTTGCAAGAAAATGTTGAGAAGATAGGAGGAGAGAATGAAGAAACTCGCTAAACGTATTACAGGAAAAGAGTGGGGAATGATCGTCCTTACGATTCTGTTCACTTGTTTCTCGGTCTATCTCGAGTTAGAGGTGCCGACTTATATTTCGCAAATTACAGAATTACTAGGAACGTCTGGAACGCAGTTGGGTGAACTCTGGTCACCAGCTACGAAGATGATTGGTTTGTCTTTATTGGCTTTCTTTTCATCTGTTATGGTTGGTTTCTTTGCCGCTCGCGTTGCAGCATCCTATACAACTCATCTACGCACTGACGTATTTCATCGTGTTTTAGATTTTTCGCAGACAGAGATCAAGCGCTTTTCAATCCCAAGTCTTTTGACTCGGACGACCAATGATATTACCCAGGTACAGATGCTCTTTACCATGGGCTTACAAGTGGTTACTCGTGGGCCGATTATGGCTATCTGGGCCATTGGAAAAATCCTTGGAAAATCAGAATACTGGCTCTGGGCGGTCGTTGTGGCTGTTATTGTCAATGTCTTGATGACCACCGTTCTCATGACTCTGGCCTTTCCAAAACAATCGGTCATCCAAAAATTGACAGATAAGCTCAATAGCATCACTCGTGAAAGTTTGACAGGGATTCGGGTTGTTCGTGCTTATAATGCTGAGAATTACCAAGATGAAAAATTTGAAGCAGCCAACGATGAGGTGACACGTCTCAACCTTTTTGTCAACCGTTTGATGGCGATTATGAATCCTATTATGATGGCGATTTCCAGCGGTTTGACCTTAGCTATTTATTGGATTGGAGCCTATCTGATCAACGATGCTAGTTTGACCGACCGTTTGCCACTCTTTAGTGATATGGTGGTCTTTATGTCCTATGCCATGCAGGTCGTGATGGGATTCCTACTCATGGGGGCACTCTTTATCGTTCTTCCTCGTACCTTGGTTTCTGCAGGACGTATCAACCAAGTTTTGGATTTGCATCCTTCTATTGAGAATCCGAGTCATGCACAGACAGCGGATCCTTCAGTTCAAGGACAAGTTGAATTCCGTGACGTAACCTTCCGCTACTCTCAAAACTCAGAAGCAGTTGTGGAACATGTTACTTTTAAAGCCGAAGCAGGTCAAACAGTTGCTTTTATCGGATCAACTGGATCTGGGAAATCTACTCTAGTCAACCTAATACCTCGTTTTTATGATGTCTCATCTGGTCAAATCCTAGTAGATGGTGTCGATGTGCAAGATTACAACTTGGAAGAGCTGCGTAATAAGGTCGGCTATATTCCACAAAAAGCTGTGCTCTTTTCTGGAGATGTTAAGGGAAACTTAGACTTTGGTAAGAGTCAAGAAAGTCCTCTCAGTGAACCTGCTATGTGGCAAGCTCTTGAATTGGCCCAGTCTAGAAGCTTCATCGAGGACAAGGAAGCAGGTCTTGCATCAGAAGTGGCTCAAGGTGGAACCAACTTCTCAGGAGGTCAAAGACAACGCTTGGCTATTGCCCGGGCCTTGGCTCGTAAGCCAGAGATTCTCATCTTTGATGACTCTTTCTCAGCCTTGGACTACAAGACAGACCGGATCTTGCGCCAAGAACTTGCTCAAAAAACACAATCCATGACCAAACTCATCGTAGCGCAACGGATTTCTACCATCATGGATGCCGACCTGATCTTGGTTTTGGATCAAGGAAAAGTCGTGGGACAAGGCACCCACAAGGAACTTCTAGCTACCAACGAAGTCTACCAAGAAATTGCCTACTCACAACTATCGAAGGAGGAATTGGAACATGGAAAATAAAAAAGTTTCGGTCTGGAAACAGTGCAAACCTTATATGGCAGGCCTCCAACTTCCCCTACTCGTAGCGGTTATCGCAGCTGTATGTTCTAGTATCATTACGGTTTATGGGCCGACCAAGAGTAAGGAAATTACCAACTTGATTTCAGATGGTTTGATGACGGGAATTGATCTAGAGGCTGTTTCAAGTATTGCTAGCTTTTTAGTGATTCTCTACGTACTTGGGGCTATCCTTAACTATACACAGGCCTATATCTTTTCAACAAGTATCCAACATTTTTCAAAACGCTTGCGGACAGCAATCGCTGAAAAGATCAATCGTTTGCCCCTTGGCTATTTTGACTGTCATTCGCAAGGGGACACTCTATCTCGTGTGACCAATGATGTGGATACAGCAGCGCAATCTCTCAACCAAAGTCTAGGGACAGTTCTTTCAGCTAGTTTCTTGTTGATTGCTGTCTTGGTGACCATGTTTGGGATGAACTGGATTTTGGCATTGGTAACAGTTGTATCAACCCTTGTTGGTTTTGCGGCGGTTTCCGTAATCATGGCTAAGTCACAGGGTTATTTTAAAGCCCAACAAAGTAATCTAGCAGCCGTCAATGGTTATGTAGAAGAAATGTATTCGGGACACAATGTTGTAACGAGCTACAACGCAGTAGACACCTCTAAAGCGAAATTTGCAGGTTTGAATCAGAACTTGCACGACAGCATCTGGAAATCTCAGTTTATCTCTGGTATCATGATGCCAGCCATGTTCTTTGTTGGGAATTTTAGCTATGTTTTGGTCATCATCGTTGGGGCCGCGCTTGCTCTAGAAGGGCATATCACGATAGGGATTATTGTAGCCTTTATGGTTTACGTACGGACCTTCTCCCAACCTCTGTCACAGATTGCCCAAGGGATTACGAGCCTGCAACAAGCGAGTGCAGCCATGACTCGTGTATTAGAATTTTTGGCTGAAGCAGAGATGCAAGATGAATCTCATAAGGACAGACAATTGAACAACATGAAAGGGGAAGTGGTTTTTGATCACGTGTCCTTTGGCTATACACCAGAGCGCACCATCATCCATGACTTTTCTGCGACAGCTCATGCAGGTCAGAAGGTCGCGATTGTTGGACCGACTGGGGCTGGTAAGACAACCATTGTCAATCTTTTGATGAAGTTCTATGAGATAGATAAGGGAAGTATCCGCATCGATGGTGTGGATACCAAGGATATGAAGCGTTCGGAAGTACACGATGCCTTTTCAATGGTCTTGCAGGATACCTGGCTCTTTGAAGGAACGATTCGAGAGAATTTGATCTATAATCAGACAGGTATCAGCGATGAGCGAATGATGGAAGCTAGTAAGGCTGTGGGAATCCATCATTTTATCATGACCTTACCAGACGGCTACGATACCGTCTTGGACGATACAGTTACCCTGTCTGTCGGACAAAAACAACTCTTAACCATTGCTCGTGCTCTGCTGAAGGATGCACCGCTCTTGATTTTGGATGAAGCGACATCCTCAGTTGACACACGTACAGAGGAGTTGATTCAAAAAGCCATGGACCGTTTGATGGAGGGTAGAACCTCCTTTGTCATCGCCCACCGCTTGTCAACTATTCGTAATGCCGACTTGATTCTTGTCATGAAAGATGGCAATATCATCGAACAAGGCAATCATGAGGAATTGATGAACCAAGCTGGCTTCTATGCAGATCTCTACAATAGTCAATTTACAGAAGACCAAGCAGAAGAATAAATCAAAAGAAGGCTTGACGGCCTTCTTTTTCTGCACTATACTAGAAGACAAACGTCTCACCTGTAGACGAAAACAAGGTAATGAATGAGAAATTTAATGAAAAATTATCAAGAATGGTATCGAAATATCAGTTCCAGGCTCACCAGCCATCCCACCCTTCTATTTCTGTTACGCAGTTTTAATCGCTTGATGACAGTCGCCATGCCCTTGGTCTATCTGATCTTGCTAGTCACCACTTACCTGCAACTAGGATTGGGTCAGCAGGTTGGGGTTTATGTGCTTATTCCTGCATCAGGTTTTGTGATTTTGTCCCTGTTTCGTAAGAAAATCAACCACCCGCGGCCTTATGAAACTTGGGATATCTGTCCCCTGCTTGAAAAGGATAGTTCGGGACAGTCGATGCCCAGTCGCCATGTTTTTTCGGCAACTATGATCTCCATGGCCTGTCTGCATGCTAGTCTACCTGTTGGCTTAGTATGTTTGCTCTTCTCAGCTTTGCTGGGCTTGGTGAGGGTTTTAGGGGGTGTACATTATCCCAAGGATGTCATCGCTGGCTATGCTTGTGGTCTGGTGTGGGGATTCCTTTTCTTCCTATTCTGATATGTAAGTTAAGCTAGTCCTACAACCACTTACTGCTTCATATTGACCACTTGCTTTTTTGCCCTTGTATTCCTAACTTAGCTTTGATATAGTAGAGTCAGAAAGGAGATGTGATGAAGTTACGAATTGAGATTGACGGCAATTTAGAGGAAACTGAAATTGTCATCAAGACCCCCACTTTGACAGATGAAATTGCAGATTTGCAACGACTCTTGCAAGAGTCAAAGGCTCCGAGGTTGACTTTTTACAAGGGGACAGGTGAATATTATCTAGACCTATCGGAAATCCTCTTCTTTGAGACAGAAGGGAGCAAGATTTACGCTCATACCCAGAAGGAAGCCTATGAAGTTCGCCTCAAGCTCTATGAGTTGGAGTCCATCTTACCCCGCTATTTTAGTCGAGTTTCCAAGTCAACAATCGCAAACATCCGTCAGATTTACTCAGTGGACAAGTCCTTTTCAGGAACGGGCACCATTTCCTTTTATCAGACGCACAAGGAGGTTCATGTCTCACGGCATTACCAATCCCTCCTAAAAGAAAATCTAAGAAATATGAGGTAAGAACATGAAAAAGAAAGCATTTGGTATTGTTTTATTGGTTTTAGCAGCCTGGATCTTGCTGCAAGGGAATTTTGGAATTCCTTCTTTGGATGGCAAGATATGGCCTTTACTAGGTATTGTTTTTTTTGCTTATAAGTCCATTGAGTCCATCCTTAGACGCCATCTCACTTCGGCAGTTTTTACAGGGTTACTAGCGCTCATCATTGCAAATTACGCTTATGACTTGTTACCAGTTACCAATCATTCTCTCATCTGGGCTAGCATCTTAGCAGTGCTAGGTGTTGGTTATCTGACGCACTCAAGTAAGTTCTGGAATGAAAAAAAATGGTGGTACGATGGGAAAAAAACAGTCGTCACGGATAAGGAAGTCGCTTTTGGTAGCGGAACCTTTTATAAACAAGATCAAGATCTTGTAGATGACCAAGTGGAAGTCGCTTTTGGGGATGCTAAAATCTACTATGATAATGCAGAGATGTTAGGTGATTTTGCAACTTTAAATATTGAAGTGGCCTTCGGGAATGCAACTGTCTATGTTCCACAACACTGGCGTGTCGATTTGAAAGTAGAAACCTCCTTTGGTGCAGCTAAGGCAGATGCTCCTGTAGCGCCAACAAACAAAACCTTGGTTATCCGTGGGGAAGTTGCTTTTGGTAAACTTGGAGTTGTTTACGTTAAATAAAAAAATAGTTTAGACCCTTGATAAATTCAAGAAAGTGTGATAACATAGTACGGTATGTGGTGCTAGCACATCCGCTATATTAGATCTAATAGGAGGAAAACACAATGGCTAAAGTATGTTACTTTACAGGTCGTAAGACTGTATCAGGAAACAACCGTTCACACGCGATGAACCAAACAAAACGTGCCGTAAAACCAAACCTTCAAAAAGTTACTGTTCTTATCGATGGTAAACCTAAAAAAGTTTGGGCTTCAGCTCGTGCTTTGAAATCAGGTAAAGTTGAACGCGTTTAATAAAAATGAAAAGACCGCTTAGGTCTTTTTCTTTTGCTCTAAGGATAAAACCATTTGAAAAATAGAGTAAATATCCGCCGATACAGCATTCTGCTTTTACACTTGGGCTGAAATATGATAAAATAGAGTATCAACTAGTTGAGGTAAAAAAAATGACTGTAAAGATTAATACAAAAGATGGTCAAATCGAACTGACTGATGAAGTGATTGCAACCGTAGTAGGTGGTGCCGCAACTGAGATTTTTGGTGTGGTTGGTATGGCTAGTAAAAATGCCCTCAAAGACAATTTCCAAGCCCTTCTTGGTAAGGAAAATTATTCTAAGGGTGTTGTTATAAAAGCAGCCGAAGATGGTAGCATTGCAGTTGATGTTTATACCGTATTGAGCTACGGAGTAAAGATAAGCGAAGTGTCAAAAAACATTCAAGAGCGTGTTCGTTTTAGTTTAGAAAATCAACTAGGAATTACTGCTCAGACTGTGAATGTCTACATTCAAAATATCAAAGTTGTAGGAGAATAATCGTGTCAAAAATTACTACCAGTTTATTCCAAGAGATGGTGCAAGCTGCATCAACTCGTTTGAATAAGCAAGCAGAATATGTCAATTCATTGAACGTCTTTCCAGTTCCAGATGGAGATACTGGGACAAACATGGGAATGACCATTGAAAATGGTGCCAAAGAAGTAGCAGACAAGCCTGCTTCTACAGTTGGAGAAGTAGCGAGCATTCTTGCTAAAGGTCTTTTGATGGGCGCGCGTGGGAACTCAGGGGTTATCACTTCTCAGCTCTTCCGTGGCTTCTCTCAGGCTATCAAGGAAAAAGATGAATTAACTGGTCAAGACTTGGCTCTTGCCTTCCAATCCGGTGTCGAAGTAGCTTATAAAGCGGTTATGAAACCAGTTGAAGGAACTATTTTGACTGTTTCTCGTGGAGCGGCTATTGGGGCTAAGAAAAAAGCGGAGCAAACAGATGATGCTGTTGAGGTCATGCGTGCAGCCTTGGAAGGAGCGAAAGCAGCTTTGGCTAAGACACCAGAAATGCTTCCAGTCCTTAAGGAAGTTGGTGTGGTAGACTCAGGTGGTCAAGGTTTGGTCTTCATCTATGAAGGATTCCTCTCAGCCCTTACTGGTGAATACAGTGCTTCTGAAGACTTTGTAGCGACTCCTGCCAACATGAGCGAAATGATCAATGCAGAGCACCACAAGTCTGTAGCAGGGCATGTGGCAACTGAAGACATTACCTTCGGTTACTGTACAGAGATCATGGTAGCCCTTAAACAAGGTCCAACTTATTCTAAGGACTTTGACTACGATGAATTCCGTAACTACTTGAATGACTTAGGCGACTCACTCCTTGTTGTCAATGATGATGAAATCGTCAAAGTTCACGTCCATACAGAAGATCCAGGTCTTGTTATGCAAGAAGGTCTCAAATATGGTAGCTTGATCAAGGTAAAAGTGGACAACATGCGTAACCAACACGAGGCGCAAGTTGAAAAAGAAGCAACTCAAGGCAACAAGCCTGCTGAAATAAAAGAGTATGCCCTTATCGCAGTAGTAGCTGGTCAAGGTTTAGCAGATATCTTCCGTGCCCAAGGTGTGGATTATGTCATCGAAGGTGGTCAGACAATGAACCCTTCAACAGAAGACTTTATCAAGGCTGTTGAACAGGTCAATGCTCGCAACATTATCTTCTTGCCAAACAACAAAAATATCTTTATGGCAGCTCAGTCTGCGGCTGAAGTGCTTGAACAACCTGCTGTTGTGGTAGAAGCACGTACAATTCCTCAAGGTTTGACCAGCCTTCTTGCCTTTGATCCAAGCAAATCAATCGAAGAAAACAAAGAGCGCATGACTGCGGCCCTTGGTGATGTCATCAGCGGTAGTGTAACAACAGCCGTTCGTGATACAACTATCGATGGATTAGCAATTCATGAAAATGATAATCTTGGTATGGTCGATGGAAAAATCCTCGTGTCAAATCCTGACATGCACCAAACCTTGACTGAAACTTTGAAACATATGTTGGATGAAGATAGTGAAATCGTGACTTTCTATGTCGGTGAAGACGGAAGCGAAGAACTTGCCAATGAAATTGCCCAAGAAATCGCAGAAGAATTTGAAGATGTTGAAGTAGAGATTCACCAAGGTCAACAACCTGTATATCCATATCTTTTCAGTGTGGAATAAAATTTAACCGATTAAAAAGAAAGTTGATTTTACAGCTTTCTTTTTTTATGACATTTGTCATATTTCCTAGTGACAGAAGCATCTAGCTCCGCTAACTTCAAAGGACTATAATTGAAGTATGAAATGGAGGAAGAAGTAATGAAAAATAAAATGATTGTCGCAGTGAGTTTAGTAGCAGCAGGAGTTATGACCTATCTCATGTTTTCAGGATTGGACGAGGGTTTCTACCATTTTCCTTGGGAGCTCTTTGCTGGCTTTGGAATGATGTCTTGGCTTGTCAGAGAAGGTTTGAAATTGGTCAGAGATGTGAAAAAGGAGTTTGAGGAATGAAAAAAGCAATCATCTATTTCTTTATCAGCCTATCACTCTTGGTATGGTTAGTGGAAATGTTTACTGGTTGGTTTGACCAAACCGTGCTTCGCCAATTTATTCGTGGTGCTTGGGGTTTTGGGTTTATGATTTTCGTCGTTTTCCCTATGGGAATGAAGTGGTTGAAAGGAGAATCTCATGACTGTGATTAAAGTTGAGAAATTGAGTAAGAAAATAAAAGACAAGGAGATCTTGCGGAACATCTCCTTTGAAATCAACGATGGTGAATGTGTCGCCTTGATCGGTCCTAACGGAGCAGGTAAGACGACCTTGATTGATTGCCTCTTGGGCGACAAGTTCGTGAGCTCAGGTCAGATAGCTATTCAAGGCTTTGCACCAACAGATCCTCGATTAAAGCAGCTTATTTCTATCTTACCTCAAGAAAATACGGTGGTTCAAGACTTGAAAGTGAAAGAACTCTTATCCTTCTTTCAATCAATCTATCCAAACAGTCTCTCCAATCAAGAAATTGATGACTTGCTGAGATTTTCGGACAAACAGAAAAATCAGCTAGCGGGCAAGTTGTCTGGTGGGCAAAAACGTTTGTTCTCTTTCGTGTTGGCACTAATAGGTCGTCCGAAAATTCTATTTTTGGACGAACCAACTGCTGCCATGGATACCTCGACACGTCAGCATTTTTGGGAAATTGTCAATCAGTTAAAGAAAAATGGTGTCACCATTGTCTACTCTTCTCACTATATCGAAGAGGTAGAACATACGGCTGACCGCATTTTGGTCCTCCACAAGGGAGAATTGATTCGCGATACGACGCCTTATGCTATGCGTGGTGAAGAACAAGAAAAACATTTTACGGTACCACTAACTTATCAGGAAGTTATCAGCACTTTGGACCAGATTCAAGAGCTTGAAATCAAGCAAAATGCTCTTTCCTTCACCACCAAAGAAGCCAGCCAGGTATGGAAAGTCTTGCAAGAGCAGGGCTGCACGATCGAAGAAATTGAAGTTCGCAATCGAACTCTCTTAGACAGTATCTTCGAAACGACTCAAGACTAAAGGAGATTGACGATGAAAAATATGACAAGTCTCATGAAAGTAGAAATCATTCTGATGAAACGGCAAGCAGTCTACTACTTGCTATCCATCGGACTTCCAAGTGTATTTTACCTTATTTTCTCTGGTATGATGTCAGGATCAGACATTCCAGAAATCGCTCTTCAAGCCTATCTCTTTGCCATGACGCTCTTTAGTATCATGTCAAGCGCCTTTTTCAGTATCCCTAGCACACTCGAGTCTGATAAGACAAACAACTGGCAAAAATTGATTCAACATTCTCCTGTATCTATGGTAGAATATTATGTATCAAAACTGTTCAGCACCCTACTGACTTTCTTGTTATCAATTGTAGTTGTCTTTTCGGTTGGTCATTTTGTCCGTGGAGTGACTCTGCCTTGGCTTGATTGGTTGGTAATCGGAGTTATGTTACTGGTCGGAAGCGTGGTCTTTATCAGTATGGGTGTCTTGGTGAGCTTGCTACCCAGTGCTCAACTGATGACGGTTGTTGGAAATATTGCCTATATTGCTTTGGCTGTCCTAGGTGGACTCTGGTTCCCCTTGGATTCCTTCCCAGAATGGCTTCAATCTATTGGAAAGCTGACTCCAACCTATCAACTGATGCAGGTCGTCTCTACTTATTTGGAACACCATGAATTTAATATTCTTTCTGCCTTGGTTGTGCTAGGCTATACAGTTTTCTTTGGTGTACTGGTAATCCAGCTGAAAAAAAGGATTGAGGTAAAATAAATCTATGTTGGAAAAATTTAAAAACATTCATTATATGTTTCATATTTCAATTGTGTTTATCATCTTTCCTATAGCGGGTGTCATCGTTGGAGATTACCCGCTTTTAACCTTGCTATGGACCCTACTATTTGTACTTGCCTTCTATTCGGTTTTAATCAGTCAGAATCGCACCGTGCAGTGGCTAGCATGGTGGTCCATGCTTGTCTACATTTTTTATACATCTGTTTGGCTAAGTTCAGGTTTCACATGGTTTATCTTTTATTTATCCAATCTCCTTATTTATGAGCTGGATGAGATTTCTTTTCACTCTTGGCGTTTTGTCAGTTTTATTGTCTTGCAACCCTTGATTTTGACAGGGATTTATATGGTTGATCAAGTTAGTCCTTGGCAACTGCTCTTTTTCTTGGTGACTTTTGTCTTTTCTGATGCCTTGACTTTTGGTCTCTATCGAATTCGGATAACAGAAGAGCTAAAAGAAGAAAAGATGAAACAAAATGCCAAGCTCAATCTTTTCTTGGCTGAAAACGAACGCAGTCGTATCGGTCAGGATCTTCATGACAGCCTAGGTCATACCTTTGCCATGTTGAGTGTGAAGACGGACCTTGCCCTCCAGCTTCTTCAAATGCAGGCCTATCCTCAAGTGGAAAAAGAATTAAAAGAAATTCATCAAATCAGTAAAGAATCCATGAATGAAGTCCGTACAATTATCGAAAATCTTAAAACAAGAACCCTTGCTTCCGAGTTTGCGACTGTTAAAAAAATGCTGGAAATTGCAGGAATTGAAACGGAAATCAATCACCAACTAGATACAGCTAGCCTAACTCAGGAATTAGAATCAACGGCCTCCATGATTTTGCTTGAGTTAGTGACCAACATCATCAAGCATGCTAAAGCATCGAAAGCTTACTTGAAATTAGAACGAACTGAGAAAGAACTCATCCTAACAGTGAGAGATGATGGCTGTGGCTTTGCTTCTTTAAAAGGAGATGAGCTCCATACCGTTCGAGACCGTGTCCTTCCTTTTTCAGGAGAAGTAAAGGTGATCAGTCAGAAACATCCGACTGAAGTGCAGGTTCGACTACCTTATAAGGAGAGAAACTAAGATGAAACTACTTGTTGCAGAAGATCAAAGTATGTTGCGAGATGCGATGTGCCAGTTGCTTACCTTTCAACCAGATGTAGAGTCTGTCCTACAAGCCAAGGATGGCCAAGAAGCAATCCAACTTTTAGAAAAAGAGTCTGTGGATATCGCCATTCTTGACGTAGAAATGCCTGTTAAGACAGGCCTCGAAGTCTTGGAATGGATACGAGCAGAAAAGCCAGAAACAAAGGTGGTTGTGGTGACGACCTTTAAGCGCCCCGGATATTTTGAACGTGCGGTCAAGGCTGGAGTGGATGCTTATGTCTTAAAAGAAAGAAGCATCGCAGACCTCATGCAGACCTTGCACACTGTTCTCGAAGGGCGCAAGGAATATTCGCCTGAATTGATGGAAGTGGTGATGACGCACCCCAATCCGTTAACAGAGCAAGAAATCGCTGTTTTAAAGGGAATTGCTCAGGGCTTGTCTAACCAAGAAATCGCAGACCAACTCTATCTATCAAATGGGACCGTCCGAAACTATGTCACCAATATTCTTTCGAAACTAGATGCTGGTAATCGAACAGAGGCAGCCAACATTGCAAAAGAATCTGGTTGGCTTTGATAAGAAGGGTTAAAAAATTCCGAAATGACAACTTGAATCAAAGGGAAACCATACTAGAAAGGAGGAGGCAAATTGCCTCCTTTTCTGGTTTAGAAAAGCGGTGAAAGCTAGTGTCAAAGAGTGAAAAGATCAGAATAAAAATGAAAAATATCTTGACAATGAAGGAAAAATTGTGTTACAATAATAGACGGTACTTTTTACTTTTGGTCTCTCAAAAGTGTACAGGGACGTGCTGACAAATGTTGCAAAAGTACACACAGATGGTAGCTGTCACCAAGTGTATCATCACCAAAAATAAAAAAACACAGGAGAATGTAGATGCCTACAATTAACCAATTGGTTCGCAAACCGCGTAAATCAAAAGTAGAAAAATCTAAATCACCAGCTTTGAACGTTGGTTACAACAGTCATAAAAAAGTTCAAACAAACGTTTCTTCACCACAAAAACGTGGTGTTGCAACTCGTGTGGGAACAATGACGCCTAAAAAACCTAACTCTGCCCTTCGTAAATTCGCTCGTGTACGTTTGAGCAACCTTATCGAAGTTACTGCCTACATCCCAGGTATCGGACACAACTTGCAAGAGCACAGCGTGGTGCTTCTTCGTGGTGGACGTGTAAAAGACCTTCCAGGGGTACGTTACCATATCGTCCGTGGTGCACTTGATACTGCAGGTGTTAACGATCGTAAACAAGGCCGTTCTAAATACGGTACTAAACGTCCAAAAGCATAAGGAAAGGGGATAAAGAGAAATGAGTCGTAAAAATAGAGCTCCAAAACGTGACGTATTGCCAGATCCGCTTTACAATTCACAACTAGTTACTCGTCTTATCAACCGCGTTATGCTTGATGGTAAACGTGGTACAGCTGCTTCAATCGTTTACGGTGCTTTTGAGCAAATCAAAGAAGCTACTGGTAACGATGCACTTGAAGTATTTGAAACAGCTATGGAAAACATCATGCCTGTACTTGAAGTACGTGCACGTCGTGTTGGTGGTTCTAACTACCAAGTCCCAGTTGAAGTTCGTCCAGAACGCCGTACAACACTTGGACTTCGTTGGTTGGTAACCATCGCTCGCCTTCGTGGTGAACACACAATGCAAGACCGTCTTGCAAAAGAAATCTTGGATGCTGCGAACAACACTGGTGCAGCAGTTAAGAAACGTGAAGACACTCACCGTATGGCTGAAGCTAACCGTGCCTTCGCACACTTCCGTTGGTAATAAAATGATACTAAGAGCGGCAAAGGCCCAAGGCAAAAATAGGAAACTGATGCAGTGTTCCGTGAACACAAAGCAGTTTATCTTTTTTGCACCGGGCCTCGCTCGAGTTCAACTCAGCTAACTTGAGCTTTTAGCCCTAGTTCAATTCAACTTGTCTACAAGTTGAAACCAACAAAAACAAGATAAACATTGAGAACGGGTAGGTCCTGCCTATCCGTTTTTATTAAAATCGTGTTATAATAGAATAGAAATTAAAAATAAATAGGAGAAACAAACCTCATGGCACGCGAATTTTCACTTGAAAAAACTCGTAATATCGGTATCATGGCTCACGTCGATGCCGGTAAAACAACAACTACTGAGCGTATCCTTTACTACACTGGTAAAATCCACAAAATCGGTGAAACTCACGAAGGTGCGTCACAAATGGACTGGATGGAGCAAGAGCAAGAACGTGGTATCACTATCACATCTGCTGCGACAACAGCTCAATGGAATAACCACCGCGTAAACATCATCGACACACCAGGACACGTGGACTTCACAATCGAAGTACAACGTTCTCTTCGTGTATTGGACGGTGCTGTTACTGTTCTTGACTCACAATCAGGTGTTGAGCCTCAAACTGAAACAGTTTGGCGTCAAGCAACTGAGTACGGAGTTCCACGTATCGTATTTGCCAACAAAATGGACAAAATCGGTGCTGACTTCCTTTACTCAGTAAGCACACTTCACGACCGTCTTCAAGCAAACGCACACCCAATCCAATTGCCAATCGGTGCTGAAGATGACTTCCGCGGTATCATCGACTTGATCAAGATGAAAGCTGAAATCTATACTAACGACCTTGGTACAGATATCCTTGAAGAAGATATTCCAGCTGAATACCTTGACCAAGCTCAAGAATACCGTGAAAAATTGGTGGAAGCAGTCGCTGAAACTGATGAAGACTTGATGATGAAATACCTCGAAGGTGAAGAAATCACTAACGAAGAATTGAAAGCTGCTATCCGTAAAGCAACTATCAACGTTGAATTCTTCCCAGTATTGTGTGGTTCTGCCTTCAAGAACAAGGGTGTTCAATTGATGCTTGATGCGGTTATCGACTACCTTCCAAGCCCACTTGATATCCCAGCAATCAAAGGTATCAACCCAGATACAGATGAAGAAGAAACTCGTCCAGCATCTGACGAAGAGCCATTCGCAGCTCTTGCCTTCAAGATCATGACGGACCCATTCGTAGGTCGTTTGACATTCTTCCGTGTATACTCAGGTGTTCTTCAATCAGGTTCTTACGTATTGAACACTTCTAAAGGTAAACGTGAACGTATCGGACGTATCCTTCAAATGCACGCTAACAGCCGTCAAGAAATTGACACTGTTTACTCAGGTGATATCGCTGCTGCCGTTGGTTTGAAAGATACTACAACTGGTGACTCATTGACAGATGAAAAAGCTAAAATCATCCTTGAGTCAATCAACGTTCCAGAACCAGTTATCCAATTGATGGTTGAGCCAAAATCTAAAGCGGACCAAGACAAGATGGGTATCGCCCTTCAAAAATTGGCTGAAGAAGATCCAACATTCCGCGTTGAAACAAACGTTGAAACTGGTGAAACAGTTATCTCAGGTATGGGTGAGCTTCACCTTGACGTCCTTGTTGACCGTATGCGTCGTGAGTTCAAAGTGGAAGCGAACGTAGGTGCTCCTCAAGTATCTTACCGTGAAACATTCCGCGCTTCTACTCAAGCACGTGGATTCTTCAAACGTCAGTCTGGTGGTAAAGGTCAATTCGGTGATGTATGGATTGAATTTACTCCAAACGAAGAAGGTAAAGGATTCGAATTCGAAAACGCAATTGTCGGTGGTGTGGTTCCTCGTGAATTTATCCCAGCGGTTGAAAAAGGTTTGGTAGAATCTATGGCTAACGGTGTTCTTGCAGGTTACCCAATGGTTGACGTTAAAGCTAAGCTTTACGATGGTTCATACCACGATGTCGACTCATCTGAAACTGCCTTCAAGATCGCGGCTTCACTTGCCCTTAAAGAAGCTGCTAAATCAGCACAACCAGCTATCCTTGAGCCAATGATGCTTGTAACCATCACTGTTCCAGAAGAAAACCTTGGTGATGTTATGGGTCACGTAACTGCTCGTCGTGGACGTGTAGATGGTATGGAAGCTCACGGTAACAGCCAAATCGTTCGTGCTTACGTTCCACTTGCTGAAATGTTCGGTTACGCAACAGTTCTTCGTTCTGCATCTCAAGGACGTGGTACATTCATGATGGTATTTGACCACTACGAAGATGTACCTAAGTCAGTACAAGAAGAAATCATTAAGAAAAATAAAGGTGAAGACTAATCAGTCCTCACTCTAGAAGGAAGTCACTTAGTGGCTTCCTTTTTTTGTCTTTAACTATTCATTTTTGCTGAATATAGTATACAGATTTGGTCGCTAAGTGAGAAAAATACTAATTCTATCCAGAAAGAAAATATTCTAATTTGCTAAATTAAAGTAAATAAAGGTTCCTAATTCCGTAGAAAAGTTAATAAAAATGAGGAAAAGATTCATAAATACACTTTTAGATAGAAAATTCAGAAAATTGACTCTTTTGCCTTGAAAATTTTTGAAAAAATGGTATGATAGTAACAAGCTATTTTTTTAAGAGAAGAGAAAGGGGAATAATGGAGAAAATCAGTTTAGAATCTCCTAAGACAGGGTCGGACCTAGTTTTGGAAACACTTCGGGACTTAGGGATTGATACCATTTTTGGTTATCCTGGTGGAGCGGTCTTACCTTTGTATGATGCGATATACAATTTTAAAGGCATTCGCCACATCTTGGGACGCCATGAACAAGGTTGTTTGCACGAAGCTGAAGGATATGCCAAATCAACTGGAAAGTTGGGCGTTGCCGTTGTCACGAGTGGGCCGGGAGCAACAAATGCCATTACAGGGATTGCAGATGCCATGAGCGATAGCGTTCCCCTTTTGGTCTTTACAGGTCAGGTTGCGCGAGCTGGAATTGGGAAAGATGCTTTTCAGGAGGCGGACATCGTGGGTATTACCATGCCCATTACTAAGTACAATTACCAAGTCCGTGAAACGGCAGATATTCCCCGTATCATTACGGAAGCTGTCCATATCGCAACGACCGGTCGTCCAGGTCCTGTTGTGATTGACTTGCCAAAGGATGTATCAGCTCTAGAGACAGATTTCATCTATTCACCAGAAGTTAATTTACCAAGTTACCAACCGACACTTAATCCAAATGACATGCAAATCAAGAAAATCTTGAAGCAATTGTCAAAAGCCAAGAAACCTGTTTTGTTAGCAGGCGGTGGTATCAGCTATGCGGAAGCTTCTAAGGAGCTCAATGAATTTGCTGAACGTTACCAAATTCCAGTAGTAACTAGTCTTTTGGGGCAAGGAACCATTGCAACGAGTCATCCGCTCTTCCTTGGGATGGGGGGAATGCACGGGTCTTTTGCAGCCAACATTGCAATGACGGAAGCGGACTTTATGATTAGTATTGGTTGCCGTTTCGATGACCGCTTGACTGGGAACCCTAAGACCTTCGCGAAGAATGCTAAGGTTGCCCATATCGACGTTGACCCAGCTGAGATTGGTAAGATTATCAGTGCAGATATTCCTGTAGTGGGGGATGCTAAGAAAGCCTTGCAGATGCTACTGGCAGAACCAACTGTTCATAACAATACTGAAAAGTGGATTGAAAAAGTCACCAAGGACAAGAATCGAGTTCGTTCTTATGATAAGAAAGAACGTGTGGTTCAACCTCAGGCCGTTATTGAACGCATCGGTGAGTTGACGAATGGAGATGCCATTGTTGTCACAGACGTAGGGCAACACCAAATGTGGACAGCTCAGTATTATCCTTACCAAAATGAGCGTCAGTTAGTCACTTCAGGTGGTTTGGGTACCATGGGATTCGGAGTTCCTGCAGCTATCGGAGCCAAGATTGCCAATCCAGAAAAAGAAGTCATCCTTTTTGTCGGTGATGGTGGCTTCCAAATGACCAACCAAGAGCTAGCGATCCTAAACATCTACAAGGTGCCGATTAAGGTTGTCATGTTGAATAACCACTCACTAGGAATGGTTCGTCAGTGGCAGGAATCCTTCTATGAGGGTAGAACTTCCGAGTCAGTCTTTGATACCCTTCCTGACTTCCAGTTGATGGCACAGGCTTATGGCATCAAAAACTATAAATTTGATAATCCAGAGACGATAGAGAAGGATCTAGAAGTCATTCTGGAGGATGTGCCCATGTTTATCGAGGTGGATATTTCTCGTAAGGAACAGGTCTTACCGATGGTACCAGCTGGTAAGAGCAATCATGAGATGTTGGGGGTGAAGTTCCATGCGTAGAATGTTAACAGCTAGATTGCAAAACCGTTCAGGAGTTTTGAATCGTTTTACAGGTGTCCTTTCTCGTCGTCAAGTCAATATTGAGAGTATCTCAGTTGGTGCGACAGAGAATCCCAATGTATCTCGCATCACCATCATTATTGATGTAGCATCTCATGATGAAGTAGAGCAAATCATTAAACAGCTCAATCGTCAGATTGATGTGATTCGCATTCGAGATATCACAGATAAACCACACTTGGAAAGAGAAGTTATCTTGGTAAAAGTATCTGCTCCTGCTGAGAAGCGTGCAGAAATCTTGGCCATTATCCAACCTTTCCGAGCAACGGTAGTAGATGTGGCTCCAAGCTCAATTACCATCCAGATGACGGGAAATGCTGAAAAGAGTGAAGCTTTATTACGAGTGATTCGACCATATGGTATTAAAAATATCGCTCGTACGGGTGCAACTGGATTTACCCGCGACTAATACTCTTTGATTTTCAATGAGTATAAAATCCAGCATAAATTTGTTTAACCAGCCTATAAGGCAATAAAAATAGAAAAGAGAGAAAAACTATGGCAGTTCAAATGGAATACGAAAAAGATGTTAAAGTAGCAGCGCTTGACGGTAAAAAAATCGCTGTAATCGGTTATGGTTCACAAGGACATGCGCATGCGCAAAACTTGCGTGATTCAGGTCGTGATGTCATCATCGGTGTGCGTCCAGGTAAATCTTTTGACAAAGCAAAAGAAGATGGTTTTGACACTTACACAGTAGCAGAAGCAACTAAATTGGCTGACGTTATTATGATTTTGGCACCAGACGAAATCCAACAAGAATTGTACGAAGAAGAAATCGCTCCAAACTTGGAAGCTGGAAATGCAGTTGGATTTGCTCATGGTTTCAATATCCACTTTGAATTTATCAAAGTTCCTGCAGATGTAGATGTTTTCATGTGTGCTCCTAAAGGACCAGGACACTTGGTACGTCGTACTTACGAAGAAGGATTTGGTGTGCCAGCTCTTTATGCAGTCTACCAAGACGCTACAGGAAATGCTAAAAACATTGCTATGGACTGGTGTAAAGGTGTTGGTTCAGCTCGTGTTGGTTTGCTTGAAACAACTTACAAAGAAGAAACTGAAGAAGATTTGTTTGGTGAACAAGCCGTACTTTGTGGTGGTTTGACTGCCCTTATCGAAGCAGGTTTTGAAGTCTTGACAGAAGCAGGCTATGCCCCAGAATTGGCTTACTTTGAAGTTCTTCATGAAATGAAGTTGATCGTTGACTTGATCTATGAAGGTGGATTCAAGAAAATGCGTCAATCTATTTCAAACACTGCTGAATACGGTGACTATGTATCAGGTCCACGTGTGATTACTGAGCAAGTTAAAGAAAACATGAAAGCTGTTTTGGCAGATATCCAAAATGGTAAGTTTGCAAATGACTTTGTAAATGACTACAAGGCTGGTCGTCCAAAATTAACTGCTTACCGTGAACAAGCAGCTAACCTTGAAATTGAAAAAGTTGGTGCAGAATTGCGTAAAGCAATGCCTTTCGTTGGTAAAAACGACGACGACGCATTCAAAATCTACAATTAATTCTTGTAAAGAGAGACAGAAGGCGAGTTGGGGGTACCTAACTCGTTTTTTATCTTGAAAAGTATTTGAGGAGGAGACAATGCTAAGTGCAAAAGATGTGGTGAAAGCCCACAAAGTTTTAAGTGGTGTAGTAGTTGATACACCACTAGAATATGATCATTATTTATCAGAAAAATACCAAGCAAAGATTTATCTCAAAAAGGAGAATGCGCAACGAGTTCGCTCTTTTAAAATTCGTGGAGCCTATTATGCCATTTCTCAACTATCAAAAGAAGAACGTGAGCGTGGTGTAGTCTGTGCCTCTGCGGGAAATCACGCTCAAGGTGTCGCCTATACTTGCAATGAGATGAAGATTCCTGCAACGATTTTTATGCCTATTACAACACCACAACAAAAGATTGGGCAGGTTCGCTTTTTCGGTGGAGAGTTCGTGACAATCAAGTTGGTAGGGGATACCTTTGATGCTTCTGCTAAGGCAGCACAAAAATTTACACTGACAGAAAACCGCACCTTCATTGATCCTTTTGATGATGCGCATGTTCAGGCTGGTCAAGGGACTGTAGCCTATGAAATTCTTGAAGAAGCCCGTAAAGAGTCTATTGATTTTGATACAGTACTTGTACCAGTAGGTGGTGGCGGATTGATTGCCGGTGTTTCTACTTATATTAAGGAAACCAATCCGACTATTGAAGTGATTGGGGTAGAAGCCAATGGAGCCCGCTCTATGAAAGCTGCCTTTGAGGCTGGGGGACCAGTTAAACTCAAAGAAATTGATAAGTTTGCTGATGGGATAGCTGTACAGAAAGTTGGACAGTTGACCTACGAAGCGACCCGTAAGAATGTTGAAACGCTGATTGGGGTAGACGAGGGATTGATTTCTGAAACCTTGATTGATCTTTATTCCAAGCAAGGAATTGTAGCGGAACCAGCAGGGGCTGCTAGTGTTGCAGCCTTGGAAGTTTTATCAGACTATATCAAAGGCAAGACGATTTGTTGTATTATTTCTGGAGGAAATAACGATATCAACCGCATGCCAGAGATGGAAGAACGTGCCTTGATTTACGATGGAATCAAGCATTACTTTGTAGTGAATTTCCCACAACGTCCAGGAGCTCTACGAGAGTTTGTAAATGACATTTTGGGACCAAATGATGACATCACTCGTTTTGAATATATCAAACGAGCAAGCAAGGGGACAGGCCCTGTCTTGATTGGGGTAGCTCTTGCCAATAAGCATGACTATGCTGGATTGATTCATCGAATGGAAAAGTTTGACCCATCTTATATTAATTTGAATGGGAACGAAACGTTGTATAATATGCTAGTTTAAGCTAAAATAAAATTATTATCATATTATTTGCGTAATAATGATGATGGTGCTATAATGATGGTGACGAAAGGGGGAGATTCCCATGGTTTTACAAATTTTACTTGTTTTATTGTTTTTAGTGGTGATTGCATCAGTGATTATGGTTAGTTCTGTGTATGTGGTTCGACAACAATCTGTCGCTATCATAGAACGCTTTGGTAAATACCAAAAGTTGAGTAATAGTGGTATTCATTTACGAGCTCCTTTTGGGATTGATAGGATTGCTGCAAGAGTTCAACTACGCTTGTTGCAAAGTGAGATTGTTGTAGAGACAAAGACGCAAGATAATGTATTTGTAACGATGAATGTGGCAACTCAGTATCGAGTAAATGAAAACAATGTCACAGATGCTTATTATAAATTGATGCGTCCAGAAGCCCAAATTAAATCCTATATTGAAGATGCTTTGCGTTCATCTGTACCAAAGCTAACCCTAGATGAGTTGTTTGAGAAGAAGGATGAAATCGCCTTAGAAGTTCAAAAACAAGTGGCGGAAGAAATGTCTACGTATGGGTATATCATTGTCAAAACGCTGATTACTAAGGTTGAACCTGATGCTGAAGTAAAACAATCAATGAATGAAATTAACGCGGCTCAACGTAAGAGAGTTGCGGCGCAAGAGCTTGCTGAAGCAGATAAGATTAAAATCGTGACCGCAGCAGAAGCAGAAGCAGAAAAAGATCGCCTACATGGTGTAGGGATTGCAGAGCAGCGTAAAGCAATTGTTGACGGACTAGCTGATTCTATCCAAGAGTTAAAAGGAGCCAATGTTGAGCTAACTGAAGAACAAATCATGTCTATCCTATTAACGAACCAGTATTTAGATACATTGAATAATTTTGCAGATAAAGAGGGTAATAATACAATCTTCCTACCAGCAAATCCTAATGGAGTTGAGGATATAAGAACTCATATATTATCGGCTTTAAAAGCCAAATAAAAATATGCAGAATAATATAGTTGCGACGAATATATGTTTTTTTATTGACAAACGAAATAAAAACGTATACAATTAAGTATTGTAAAGAATAATTTAGGAGAAGAACATGGCTAAGTCGAACTTTGAAAAAGTGGAAGCAGTTGTTGGCTGGGTTCGTGATAAGAAAATCACAGGCTACCGTATCTCTAAAGAAACGAATGCGCGTGAAATGTCTATCATTGCTCTAGCACAAGGACGCGCAAAAGTTAAAAATATTTCATTTGAAACAGCTCTTGGTTTAATCGATTTCTATGAAAAAAATCATGAAAAATTTGAAGATTAAACTGTGGTCACAGGCAGATTCCTGAGTCGAGTCTGCCTTTTCTTTACAATTACAAATTAAAAAGACTGCATTCTTTATGCAGTCTTTGTTTATTAGCTGAGATAACGTTGAAGAAACTCTTTTGTCCGTTCTTCTTTAGGGTTCGTGAAGAGTTCTTCTGGTTTGCCTTCTTCAGCAATGACGCCCTTATCCATAAAGATGACACGGTGAGAGACATCGCGGGCGAATTCCATTTCGTGGGTTACGACGATCATGGTCAAGCCTTCTTGAGCCAAATCCTGCATAATTTTGAGGACTTCTCCAACCATTTCAGGGTCAAGAGCAGATGTTGGTTCGTCGAAGAGAATGGCATCAGGATTCATGGAGAGAGCGCGGGCGATAGCCACGCGTTGTTTTTGTCCCCCTGAGAGTTGTTTCGGCTTGGCTTGCCAGTAACGTTCTCCCATGCCAACTTTTTCGAGATTCTCTTTGGCAATTTTTTCAGCTTCAGAGTGGTCGCGTTTGAGTACAGTCGTTTGGGCAACGATCGTATTTTCAAGGACATTCAGATTTTCAAAGAGATTGAAAGATTGGAAAACCATACCGAGTTTTTCACGATAATGGGTGAGGTTATAGCCTTTTTCTAAGACATTTTCTCCTCGATAGAGAATCTCTCCCTCTGTAGGTGTTTCTAGTAAATTAATCGAACGAAGGAAGGTTGATTTTCCGCTTCCTGAGCTCCCGATGATGGAAATAACCTCTCCTTTATGGACGGTGAGAGAAATGTCTTTTAGCACTTCGTTTTGCCCATAGGATTTTTTGAGGTGTTTGATTTCAAGGATTGCTTGTGTCATTATTTCAAATCCTCCGTTTGCATTTGGTTAGCACCTGTAGTGTAAGTATCCATGTCCATACGACGTTCGATGAAGCGTAGGATACGGGTCACGGTAAAGGTGAGGACAAAGTAGATCACGGCGATGATGGTAAAGGTCTGGAAGTATTGATAGGTTTGTGTTGCTACAGTATTTCCTGAGAAATAAAGCTCAACAACTGAAATAACGTTCAATACAGAGGTATCTTTGATATTGATGACAAACTCATTACCAGTAGCGGGTAGAATATTACGGATAACCTGAGGTAGGACAATCTTACGCATGGTTTGATTGTGGGTCATACCAAGAGCAGTTGCGGCTTCAAACTGTCCTTTGTCAACTGCTAGGATACCACCACGAACGATCTCTGTCATGTAGGCACCCGTATTGATTGAGACGATGAAGATAGCGGCTAGTGTGCGGTCAAGGTTGATACCGAAAGCTTGGGCAGTTCCATAGTAGATAACCATAGATTGAACAATCATCGGTGTACCACGGAAGATCTCAATATAGACATTGAGAATCCAACCGACTAGTTTCTGTAAGGCATACATTGCCTTGTTCTCAGATAGTGGAGCGGTACGGAAGACCCCGATTGCAAGTCCGATAAGGAGACCTGTGATGGTTCCGATAATGGAGATTAAGAGTGTGATACCAGCACCACGCAAGAGTTGTTGCCAGTTTTCAGAAAGTATCTTAGCGACTTGACTAAAGAAACTACTTTCTTCCTCTGTTGTTGTAGACTCCACAGGTTGCTCTTTGATCATACGATCCATGAGGGCTACTTGTTCATCCTTAGAGATGGTTTCGATGCTCGCATTGATTTGGCTGATGCGGCTGTCATCTTTACGAAGTCCAATGGCAATAGCTGTATCTTCTTCGCCAGTTTTGAAACCTGGTTGAGGTTGGATCATTTTGAACTTAGCGTTAGCAGACTCAGCGGTCATTGCTTCAGGTCGTTCAGAAACATAGGCATCAATAACACCGGCCTCCAAAGCTTGACGCATCTGAGCGAAGTCACCCATAGCAGTTTCTTTTTTGGCACCTGGAATTTGGGAAATCAAATCATAGAGGTAAACACCTTGTTGAGAAGTGATTTTTGCTCCGCTAAAGTCCTCCAAAGATTTGGCATTGGCATAGGCAGAGTCCTTTTTGACCAATAGAACAGGTTCACTAGTATAGTAACTGCTTGAAAAGGCAATTTCTTGTTTGCGTTCAGCTGTTGGGCTCATACCTGCAATGATCATATCGATCTTGCCAGAAGTAAGGGCTGGAACAAGTCCTTCCCACTTGGTTTTAACGACCAAAGGTTCCTTGCCTAGGTCTTTAGCAATCTTTTTAGCGATTTGGACATCGTAGCCATTGGCATATTGGTTGGTACCGTCAATTTTGACAGCGCCGTTACTATCATCGTCTTGGGTCCAGTTGAAGGGGGCGTACGCTGCCTCCATCCCAATGCGTAAATATTCGTCGGCTTGGACCTGGCTAACTAGTCCCAGTGTAAGGGCTAGGCTAGCAAGGATAGATAAGCATAATTTTTTCATGTTTTCTCCTATTTCTAGTCTAAAAATGACTTCTCTCTATTGTATCTAAAAATAGTGAGATTTTCAATACAAGTAAGCCTTTACTTATAAAAAATGATATAATGGTAAAAAGATTGAAAGGGAACCGATCATGAAAAAAAGATGGCTGTTGGCTTTGGTATTTACTTATTTATTATTTATACCGAGCCTGGTTTTTGCAGTAGACTTTGATATCTTATCCTATCAGGGTGATTTGAATATTCATGCAGATAATACTGCAATTTTTAAGGAAACAATTACCTACCGCTTTGGAGACGATTATAATGGTCAGTTGGTTGGACTAGGGAAAGCTGGGAAAATGCCGGAAGGATTTGACATTGATCCCGACCCGACCGTTCAGGTCTCTAAAAATGGAAGAATTGTTCAAAATGTTTCCTTCTATACTATGGAGGAAGAGGACGGCTACAAGGTGAAAATTTACAATGCTGGATATGCCGGAGATACTGTTCGGGTAACGGTTACCTGGAAACTAACAAACCCTCTCTTCTTATATAAGGACATCGCAGAGCTAAATTGGCAACCCTTGACCGATAGTACTGGGGACATCAAAGAGATTGAGTTTAAGGTCAGCTCAGATACTCCAGCAGAGAAACTCTATTTTCATGCAGGCCAACTCCTAAGGGACTCTAGTGTTGAAAAAGCAAATAATCTCTATCATGTCAAGATGAAAGATCTTCCTAGAAAGCGACAGATCGAATTACATGCCTACTGGCCTAGAAGTGCTTTTGCAGGAGCTCCAGATCAAGGATTAGAGGAAGAACGTTTAACCGATTTTAACCGGATTGAAACCAATATAGCGACAGAAAAAGCGCAAAGTGAGATTTTGATGAAATGGATGTTTCCCGTCATTTTTATGAGTCTCTTACTTTTAGTTCCTCTCTTCTATAGGATGTTTCGTCAGAGTACAAGCATTAAAAAGGTCTTTCCAAAAGATCATCGACTCTACGAACCACCGATGGATTTGCCTCCAATGGTTTTAGCAGAAGCAGTGTATTCAACTTCCTTAGAGGAAGTCAATCCCCTAAACAAGTCAGGGTTTGGTAAATTTACTTTTGAACGATTGATTCAGGCAACCTTGTTGGATCTAGTAGATCGAGGCCATTTATCTATTTTCCAAGGGGATGAGGAACCTTATGTGCGCATTATCAGTGAAAAGGGTTTGTCCAATTTTGAGAAGGAATGTCTGCGCATGACTTTGTCAAATAAGAAAGAATTGGCTATTTCAGAGCTCTTCCCTGATTACCAAGTTTCATCTTCCCTTTACCGTGGTGCCAAAGAGTCAGATGAAAAACATATCCGAGAAACAGGCTCGCGTCTCAAACGCTCCTTTGAAGGAAGACTTCAACGCATTCAGTCCTGTGTTACGGATAAGGTCCATGTACTTCGTATTCCAAGCTATTATCGTCCCTTGACAAGTGAGGAACGCCGTCTTGCTCTTGGGATGCGGGTCTGTTCAGCTATAACGGCTCTAGGTGGTCTGCTTTTCTTTTACTATAGTTGGCAGACTCACGGTTTCTTCTCAATTCCTTTCCTTCTCTTGGGGTTGACAGGGCTGGCAGCAAGTTTCTGGGTTCATTTTGAAATGCGAGGAGCCTATCGTGATGGAGTTCTAACAGAGGAAGGGGCGGAGATTTTCTATCTTTGGACTAGTTTTGAAAATATGCTTCGTGATATTGCTCATCTGGATCAGGCCGAGCTAGAGAGCATCGTCCTTTGGAACCGTCTACTGGTCTATGCGACTCTCTTTGGTTATGCCAAGAAGGTGAGCAAGTTAATGAAAGTTCGCCATATTCAGCTTGAAAATCCAGATTTGAATCTTTATGTAGCCTATGGTTGGCACTCACAGTTCTACACCTCAACTGCACAAATCAAGCAATATACTGCTGTCGCAAATACAGCTAGCAATTACTCTGTATCTTCTGGAAGTGGTTCTTCAGGTGGAGGATTCTCAGGAGGCGGAGGCGGTGGTAGTATCGGCGCCTTCTAAAAAATCTATCGCAACATCCGAAATTATGCTATAATAGAGGACAGAAAAAGGAGTAATGTATGTATTTTATTGAAATTTTGAAGTCAATCTTTTTTGGGATTGTTGAAGGAATTACAGAATGGTTGCCCATTTCAAGTACTGGCCACTTGATCTTGGTTGAAGAATTTGTCCAATACAAGGACCAAAATGAAGCCTTCATGTCCATGTTTAATGTTGTCATTCAGCTCGGCGCTATCTTAGCGGTTATGGTCATTTACTTTAACAAGCTTAATCCTTTCAAACCTGGTAAAAATAAGGTAGAAGTCCGTCGAACTTGGCAATTGTGGTCAAAAGTCTTGGTTGCAACCTTGCCTTTGCTCTTGGTTTTTAAACTAGATGATTGGTTTGATGCCAACTTCCATAACATGGTTTCAGTTGCAATCATGCTGATTATCTATGGTGTTGCCTTTATCTACCTTGAAAAACGAAATAAGGCGCAAGCCATTGAACCAACAGTAACAGAGCTTGACAAGCTGCCTTATAAAACAGCCCTTTACATTGGGCTCTTCCAAGTCCTCGCCCTCTTCCCGGGAACGAGCCGTTCAGGTGCGACGATTGTTGGTGGTTTGTTAAATGGAACGAGCCGCTCTGTCGTAACAGAGTTTACCTTCTATCTCGGAATTCCTGTTATGTTCGGAGCCAGCGCTTTAAAGATTTTCAAATTTATTAAAGCAGGTCAACTCTTGAGTTTTGGACAACTGTTCTTGCTCTTGGTTGCTATGGGTGTTGCCTTTGCAGTCAGCATGGTTGCTATTCGTTTCTTGACCAGCTATGTGAAGAAACACGACTTTACACTCTTTGGTAAATACCGTATTGTACTCGGTAGTGTCTTGTTGCTCTATAGTTTTGTGCGTTTGTTTGTATAAGAAAAAAGCTTGAGGGAATTTTCCTTCAAGCTTTTTAAAATCCTGTCACCGTAATTCCTAGTAAACGGATACCTTTTTCTTTTTCAGCTAGTTCTTCGTAGAGTTGAAGGGCAGTTTGAGAAATCTGACTAGCATCCTGTGTTGCTTTCGGAAGGCTTTTTCGTCTAGTTAGAGTAGAGAAGTCAGCATATCGTATTTTTAGGATAATGATTTTTCCAGCTTTTTCCTGCTTGCTGAGATTGAGAGCTACTTTTTCAGAGAGGAGAGTCAGCTCTTTTTTAATGTCTTCTTCTACTTGTAGGATCTTTCCATAGGTTTTTTCCTTGCCAATGGACTTGCGAATGCGATTGGACTTGACCGGTGAGTTATGAATGCCCCTGGCCTTTCGATAAAGGTCAAAACCGAGTCTGCCGAACCGATCGATTAAAGTGACTTCTGAGACCTCCAATAAGTCCGCACCAGTATAAATGCCCATTTCATGAAGACGTTCAACTGTTTTTTTGCCCACACCATGAAATTTAGCAATGTCCATTTGTTTGAGAAAGTCTTGGGCCTGATCTGGGAGGATAACTGTCAAACCATGTGGTTTTTGATAGTCACTAGCCATCTTAGCCAAGAATTTGTTATAAGAGACGCCTGCAGAAGCAGTCAGATGTAGTTCCTGCCAGATATCCTCTTGGATGAGACGAGCTATTTTGACGGCAGACTTGATACCGAGTTTATTTTCTGTCACATCTAAGTATGCCTCGTCAATACTCATAGGTTCAATCAAATCAGTGTAGCGTTTAAAAATAGCACGAATCTCAAGTCCCACAGTCTTGTATTTTTCATAATTTCCAGAGATAAAGATAGCTTGGGGACAGCGCTCATAAGCTTCTTTAGAGCTCATGGCCGAATGAACACCAAAAGCCCGCGCCTCATAGCTACAGGTAGAAACGACACCACGCCCACCTGTTTGTCTGGGATCGCTTCCGATAATGACAGGTTTGCCCTTTAACTTGGGATTATCTCTGATTTCCACCGCAGCAAAAAAGGCATCCATGTCAATATGGATGATTTTTCTGGACAGATCATTTATCAATGGAAATATGAGCATTCCAATCCCTTTCTAGTGTCATTTTCTATTTATTATACCCTTTTTTCTGAAAAAATGGGAAAGTTCAACCTGACTTTCAAAAATATAATACAGATAAGAGCAAAAAAGAGACTGTATTATAAAAGAAAGCGTCTAAAATGCCGATTTTCTCTTGTTGAAATCGGTTACTGTATGGTATACTTGACTCAAGAATGTAACAGATGACTGTTACTAGAAAAAAGAGGACATTAACATGGTTGTTAGGACAGTTGTTGAAGCACAAGATATTTTTGATAAAGCTTGGGAAGGCTTCAAAGGCGTAGATTGGAAAGAAAAAGCAAGTATTTCTCGCTTTGTTCAAGCTAACTACACACCTTATGATGGAGATGAAAGTTTCCTTGCTGGACCAACAGAACGTTCACTTCACATCAAAAAAATCGTAGAAGAAACAAAAGCACACTACGAAGAAACTCGTTTCCCAATGGACACTCGCCCAACATCTATTGCTGATATTCCAGCAGGATTTATCGATAAAGAAAACGAATTGATCTTCGGTATTCAAAATGATGAACTCTTCAAATTGAACTTCATGCCAAAAGGTGGTATCCGTATGGCTGAAACTACTTTGAAAGAAAATGGATACGAACCAGATCCAGCTGTTCACGAAATCTTCACTAAATACGTAACAACAGTTAACGACGGTATCTTCCGTGCCTATACTTCAAATATCCGTCGCGCTCGTCATGCTCACACTGTAACTGGTCTTCCAGATGCCTACTCACGTGGACGTATCATCGGTGTTTACGCACGTCTTGCTCTTTACGGTGCAGACTACTTGATGCAAGAAAAAGTAAACGACTGGAATGCGATCAAAGAAATTGATGAAGAAACAATCCGTCTTCGTGAAGAAGTAAACCTTCAATACCAAGCATTGCAACAAGTTGTTCGCTTGGGTGACCTTTACGGAGTTGATGTCCGCAAACCAGCGATGAACACGAAAGAAGCTATCCAATGGGTTAACATCGCCTTCATGGCTGTCTGCCGTGTTATCAATGGTGCTGCTACATCTCTAGGACGTGTGCCAATCGTATTGGATATCTTTGCAGAACGTGACCTTGCTCGTGGTACATTTACTGAATCAGAAATCCAAGAGTTCGTTGATGATTTCGTTATGAAACTTCGTACAGTTAAATTTGCTCGTACAAAAGCTTATGACCAATTGTACTCAGGTGACCCAACATTCATCACAACTTCTATGGCTGGTATGGGTAACGACGGTCGTCACCGTGTTACTAAGATGGACTACCGTTTCTTGAACACTCTTGACAACATCGGTAACTCTCCAGAGCCAAACTTGACAGTTCTTTGGACTGACAAATTGCCATACAACTTCCGTCGCTACTGTATGCACATGAGCCACAAACACTCTTCTATCCAATACGAAGGTGTAACAACAATGGCTAAAGACGGATACGGAGAAATGAGCTGTATCTCATGCTGTGTGTCACCACTTGACCCAGAAAACGAAGATCAACGCCACAACATCCAGTACTTCGGTGCTCGTGTAAACGTTTTGAAAGCCCTTCTTACTGGTTTGAATGGTGGTTACGACGATGTTCACAAAGACTACAAAGTATTTGACATCGATCCTATCCGTGACGAAGTTCTTGAATTCGAATCAGTTAAAGCCAACTTTGAAAAATCTCTTGACTGGTTGACTGACACTTACGTAGATGCTTTGAACATCATCCACTACATGACTGACAAGTACAACTACGAAGCTGTTCAAATGGCCTTCTTGCCAACTAAACAACGTGCTAACATGGGATTCGGTATCTGTGGATTCGCTAACACTGTTGATACATTGTCAGCTATCAAGTACGCTACAGTTAAACCAATCCGTGATGAAAATGGCTACATCTACGATTATGAAACAATCGGTGAATACCCACGTTGGGGTGAAGATGACCCTCGTTCAAACGAATTGGCTGAATGGTTGATCGAAGCTTACACAACCCGTCTACGTAGCCACAAACTTTACAAAGACGCTGAAGCTACGGTATCACTCTTGACTATCACATCTAACGTTGCTTACTCTAAACAAACTGGTAACTCACCAGTCCACAAAGGTGTATACCTCAACGAAGATGGTTCTGTGAACTTGTCTAAACTTGAATTCTTCTCACCAGGTGCGAACCCATCTAACAAAGCTAAAGGTGGATGGTTGCAAAACTTGAACTCACTTGCTAGCCTTGACTTTGGTTACGCAGCTGACGGTATTTCATTGACAACTCAAGTTTCACCTCGTGCTCTTGGTAAGACTCGTGACGAACAAGTGGATAACTTGGTAACAATCCTTGATGGTTACTTCGAAAACGGTGGACAACACGTTAACTTGAACGTTATGGACTTGAACGATGTTTACGAAAAGATCATGTCAGGTGAAGACGTTATCGTACGTATCTCTGGATACTGTGTAAACACTAAATACCTCACTCCAGAACAAAAAACTGAATTGACACAACGTGTCTTCCACGAAGTTCTTTCAATGGATGACGCATTGAGCTAAGATTCAATTAGAATGGAAAGAAAGCTAGTCTATAGGACTGGCTTTTTTGTGTACTTACATTATCTATTCAAGACTTCAAAAAATTTTTAAAAAAATAGTCAAATTTGGTCAAAAAACTATTGACTTTTACTGACCAATGTGATATAGTAGAAACATAAGGAAAATGAATTCCTTAGAAAACTTCATTTTCAATGATTCTATTTATTGAAAATGTATGATAGATACCCTAGAAAGGGGTGAGGCTTGTGTTAAATCTAACAGATTTTGAAAAGAAGATGATAAAAGGCTTATTTAAGAAAGAAAAACCAGAAATTATACGTAGGGTAGCTAGTTAGCTAGTCTAAAATTTTTAAAACAAAGGTCAAAGATAGTCAATATCAGAGATCGCATATAATTAAGAATAAACGAGGTAAAGAATATGAACAACAACTTTAATAACTTTAACAACATGGATGATTTATTTAACCAATTGATGGGTGGTATGCGAGGATACAGTTCTGAAAACCGTTGCTACTTGATTAATGGACGTGAAGTGACACCTGAGGAATTTGCTCACTATCGTGCAACTGGTCAATTGCCAGGAAATGCAGAATCTGATATGCAAATGCAACAACACGCTTCAGGTATGAAACAAGACGGTGTCCTTGCTAAACTAGGTCGTAACTTGACCGCAGAAGCTCGTGAGGGCAAGTTGGATCCTGTTATCGGACGAAACAAGGAAATTCAAGAAACATCTGAAATCCTCTCACGTCGTACGAAAAATAATCCTGTTCTGGTCGGAGATGCAGGTGTTGGTAAGACCGCAGTTGTCGAAGGCCTAGCACAAGCAATTGTGAACGGAGATGTTCCAGCTGCTATTAAGAACAAGGAAATCATTTCCATTGATATTTCAGGTCTTGAGGCTGGTACTCAATACCGTGGTAGCTTTGAAGAAAACGTTCAAAACCTAGTCAATGAAGTGAAAGAAGCAGGGAATATTATCCTCTTCTTTGATGAAATTCACCAAATCCTTGGCGCTGGCTCAATCGGAGGAGACAGTGGTTCTAAAGGGCTTGCGGACATTCTCAAGCCAGCTCTCTCTCGTGGTGAATTGACCGTTATTGGAGCGACAACTCAAGACGAATACCGTAACACCATCTTGAAAAATGCAGCTCTTGCTCGTCGTTTCAACGAAGTGAAGGTCAATGCTCCTTCAGCAGAGGATACCTTTGAAATCCTTCAAGGGATTCGTGACCTCTATCAACAACACCACAATGTTATCTTGCCAGATGAAGTCTTGAAAGCAGCAGTGGATTATTCTATCCAATACATTCCACAACGCAGCTTGCCAGATAAGGCTATTGACCTTGTAGACGTAACGGCTGCTCACTTGGCAGCTCAACATCCTGTAACAGATGTGCATGCTGTTGAACGGGAAATTGAGGCAGAAAAAGACAAGCAAGAAAAAGCAGTTGAGGCAGAAGATTTTGAAGCAGCTCTCAATGCCAAAACACGTATTGCAGAATTAGAGAAAAAAGTCGAAAACCACACAGAAGACATGAAAGTGACTGCAAGCATCAACGATGTGGCTGAATCTGTGGAACGAATGACAGGTATCCCAGTTTCACAAATGGGAGCATCAGATATCGAACGTTTGAAAGATATGGCTCATCGCTTGGAACACAAGGTTATCGGCCAAGACAAGGCGGTTGAAGCTGTAGCTCGTGCTATCCGTCGTAACCGTGCTGGTTTTGATGAAGGCAATCGCCCAATCGGTAGCTTCCTCTTTGTAGGTCCAACTGGGGTTGGTAAGACAGAACTTGCTAAGCAATTAGCGCTCGATATGTTTGGTACTAAAGATGCGATCATCCGCTTGGATATGTCTGAATACAGTGACCGCACAGCCGTATCTAAATTAATCGGTACAACAGCAGGTTATGTTGGGTATGATGACAATAGCAATACCTTGACAGAACGTGTTCGCCGCAATCCTTATTCTATCATTCTCTTGGACGAAATTGAAAAGGCTGATCCTCAAGTAATCACCCTTCTCCTCCAAGTATTGGATGACGGTCGTTTGACTGATGGTCAAGGAAATACAGTGAACTTCAAGAACACGGTCATTATCGCGACATCAAATGCTGGATTTGGTTATGAAGCCAACTTGACAGAAGATGCGGACAAACCAGAGTTGATGGATCGTTTGAAACCATTCTTCCGTCCAGAATTCCTCAACCGCTTTAACGCAGTTATCGAGTTTTCACACTTGAACAAGGAAGATCTTTCTAAGATTGTGGACTTGATGTTGGCGGAAGTCAACCAAACTTTGGCTAAGAAAGACATTGATTTGGAAGTCAGCCAAGCAGCTAAGGACTTTATCACAGAAGAAGGCTATGACGAAGTCATGGGTGTTCGTCCTCTCCGTCGCGTGGTTGAACAACAAATTCGTGATAAGGTGACAGACTTCCACTTGGATCATCTAGATGCTAAACATTTGGAAGCAGATATGGAAGATGGCGTTTTGGTTATTCGTGAAAAAGCCTAACTCAAGATTTTGAGAATAAAAAAAGAAGGAACTAGCTAAAAAGCTGGTTCCTTTTTGTGTTTAGATGATATGGCGCTCAAAGGCATCATCTGAGATTCCTTGTTCCAGGATGAGTTTTGCCCATTCTTTAGCAGAAAAGAGGCTGTGGTCCTTGTAGTTTCCGCAAGATTCGATGGTTGTTCCAGGGACATCTTCCCAAGTAGTAGTCTCAGCGATTTCCTTGAGCGAATCTTTGATAACAGCTGCAATTTCGGCGCTAGTATGGCGTCCCCACATAATCATGTGAAAACCTGTACGGCAGCCAAACGGAGAACAGTCAATCATACCGTCAATGCGGGTACGGATGAGTTTGGCTAAGAGGTGCTCAATGGTGTGAAGGCCAGCGGTAGGGATAGAGTCCTCATTTGGCTGTACCAAGCGAATATCAAAGTTGGAGATGACATCTCCCTTTGGTCCGGTTTCTTCCCCAATCAAGCGAACATAAGGTGCTTTGACAATGGTGTGGTCAAGTTCAAAACTTTCAACAATAACTTCTTTTGACATGGTAAATCCTTTCAGTTTTCTTCTTTCATTATATCATAAAGGGTGCTGTTGAGATAGAGAGAAAACCTCTCCGATGAAGGAGAGGTTTGAATTATTTCCGATACAAGCGATCGTATTGGTAGAATGGGTCAAAGGTTACGTTGATGCCTAGTTTGCGAAGGACATTCTTGTCTTCATCGGTCAAGATGATGGTTGAGTGGGCTTCGCTACCTTTTAGATTACCCAGTTCCTTCATTGCACGCGCAGCATCAGGATTTTCCATAGCTGTGATTGCAAGTGCAATCAGGATTTCATTTGAGTGGAGGCGAGGATTGCGGCTACCGAGATGATTGATTTTAAGGCCTTGAATTGGTTTGACGACTTCAGGTTCGATTAATTTTACTTCCTTAGCGATGTTAGCTGATTTTTTGATGGCATTGATCAAGGCTGCAGCTGTAGGACCAAAGAGTTCAGAGTTCTTGCCAGTGACGATTTCCCCATTTGGCAATTCGAGAGCAAGGGCAGGCCCACCAGTTTCTTCTGCTTTTTGGCGTGCAGCGACAGCAACCTTACGGTCTGCAGGTGTGATGCCGAGGTCGTTCATGAGAAGTTCAATCTTCTTGACAGCAGTTTCTCCGACTTTTTCAGCTTTAAAATCAAGAACAGTCTGATAGTAGCGACGGATGATTTCTTGTTTTGAAGCTTCGATAGCAGCCTCATTATCTGTAATAGCGAAGCCAACCATATTGACACCCATGTCTGTTGGTGAAGCGTATGGAGATTCACCGAGAATGCGTTCCAACATACGTTTGAGCACTGGGAAGATTTCGATATCACGGTTGTAGTTGACAGTGGTTTCTCCGTAGGTTTGGAGATGGAAGGGGTCAATCATATTGACATCATCAAGGTCCGCGGTTGCAGCCTCGTAGGCCAAATTGACTGGATGATGAAGGGGCAGGTTCCAAACTGGGAAGGTTTCAAACTTAGCGTAACCAGACTTGATGCCATTAAGTTGGTCGTGGTACATATTGGACATACAAGTTGCCAATTTTCCAGAACCAGGTCCAGGAGCTGTTACGACGATCAAGTTGCGACTGGTTTTGATGTAGTCGTTTTTCCCCATGCCTTCGGGAGAAATGATGTGATCCATATCCGTCGGGTATCCTTTGATTGGATAATGAAGATAGGAATCAATCCCGTTTTTATCTAACTGGTTGCGGAAGGCATCTGCAGCAGGTTGTCCAGCGTACTGTGTGATGACAACTGAGCCAACAAAAATTCCCAGCTCATTGAATTTGTCAATCAAACGAAGAACTTCTTGGTCATAAGAAATGCCTAGGTCGCCACGCGCTTTAGAATGTTCGATGTTGCTAGCGTTAATGGCAATCACAACCTCAACCTGCTCTTTCAATTCTTGCAAGAGCTTGATTTTATTGTCAGGCTCATAACCAGGCAGTACACGAGCAGCGTGGAAATCTTCTAACATTTTGCCACCAAACTCCAGGTAAAGCTTGCCGTCAAATTGGTTAATGCGCTCCAAGATATGGTCGCGTTGTAGATTTAAATATTGTTCAGAACTAAAAGCTTGTTTTTTCATTTTTTTACCTCTGACCTCTATTATATAAAAAAATTGGGAGTTAGGAAACTACGGAGTCAAAAAAGAAATTAAAAAGATTAGGCAAACGCTTGCACTAAGTTTTAAAAAGCGCTATCATAGACTGTAGAATATTAAAATAATGAGGTAAACAGATGCAAGAAAAATGGTGGCACAATGCCGTAGTCTATCAAGTCTATCCAAAGAGTTTTATGGATAGCAACGGAGATGGGATTGGTGATTTGCCAGGAATTACGAGTAAGTTGGACTATCTAGCTAAGTTAGGAATCACAGCGATTTGGCTTTCTCCTGTTTATGACAGTCCGATGGATGATAATGGCTATGATATTGCTGATTATCAAGCGATTGCAGCTATTTTTGGAACCATGGAGGACATGGAGCAACTCATCGCAGAAGCTAAGAAGCGTGATATTCGAATTATCATGGACTTGGTAGTCAATCATACCTCGGATGAACACGCCTGGTTTGTTGAGGCTTGTGAAAATCCTGATAGCCCTGAGCGAGACTACTATATCTGGCGGGATGAGCCCAATGATTTGGAGTCTATCTTTAGTGGATCCGCCTGGGAATACGATGAAAAGTCGGGTCAATACTATCTCCACTTTTTCAGTAAGAAACAGCCTGATCTCAACTGGGAAAATGAAAAACTGCGCCAGAAAATCTATGAGATGATGAACTTCTGGATTGATAAGGGCATTGGCGGTTTCCGTATGGATGTTATTGACATGATTGGGAAAATTCCTGATGAGAAGGTAGTCAATAACGGTCCTATGCTCCATCCCTATCTCAAGGAGATGAACCAAGCCACCTTTGGTGACAAAGATCTCTTGACGGTAGGAGAGACCTGGGGTGCAACGCCAGAGATTGCTAAGCTCTACTCGGATCCAAAGGGACAAGAATTGTCTATGGTCTTCCAGTTTGAACACATCTGTCTTCAGTATCAGGAAGGGCAACCTAAGTGGCACTACCAAAAAGAGTTAAATGTAGGGAAGTTAAAAGAGATTTTCAACAAATGGCAGACAGAGCTGGGAGTTGAGGACGGCTGGAATTCCCTCTTCTGGAACAACCATGACCTTCCTCGCATCGTCTCTATCTGGGGAAATGACCAAGAATACCGTGAGAAATCTGCCAAAGCCTTTGCAATCTTGCTTCATCTCATGAGAGGGACTCCCTATATCTACCAAGGTGAGGAGATTGGGATGACCAACTATCCGTTTGAAACACTGGAGCAAGTAGAAGATATTGAATCCCTCAACTATGCGCGTGAAGCTCTTGAAAAAGGCGTTCCGATAGAAGAAATCATGGACAGCATCCGTGTCATCGGTCGTGACAATGCCCGTACTCCGATGCAATGGGATGAGAGTAAAAACGCTGGCTTCTCAACAGGTCAACCTTGGTTGGCAGTTAATTCAAACTACGAAAAAATCAACGTTCAAGAAGCTCTGGCAAATCCAGATTCTATTTTCTATACTTATCAAAAACTCGTTCAAATCCGTAAGGAGAACAGCTGGCTGATTCGAGCTGACTTTGAATTGCTTGATACGGCTGACAAGATCTTTGCTTATATCCGTAAGGACGGTGAGCACCGCTTCTTAGTTGTAGCTAACTTGTCCAATGAAAAACAAAACTTTTCAGTAGAAGGAAGAGTTAAGTCAATCTTGATTGAAAACACTACTGCTAAAGAAGCAGTTGAAAAACAAACCTTGGCACCATGGGATGCTTTCTGTGTGGAACTAACGGATTAAAATAAGTGAACCTCAAGCCTTTGATGCTTGGGGTTCTTTTGTTGAAAAATATATAGAAAAGCCTTTAAAAAATATTTGTTAGAATTTTCTAAAAAATCTGGCGAAAGTCCTTGCTTTTATGAAAAAATAGGGTATAATGGTGAAAACACTATCTTTAAGGAGATTACTTATGAAATCGAAAAAGTGGCTCTTAGGAGCAGGTGCTGTTTTGAGTGCAGCCCTACTGTTAACTGCTTGTGGGCAAAGTGAAAAGAAAGCGGATGCTCCCAAAACATTCTCTTATGTCTACGCTATGGATCCATCTTCTTTGGACTATAGTGTGACGAGCAAGAGCTCAACCTCTGACGTTATAGCAAACGTTGTTGATGGTCTTTTGGAAAATGATAAGTATGGGAACTTAATTCCATCACTTGCAGAAGACTGGTCTGTTTCAAAGGATGGTTTGACTTACACCTACAAACTTCGTAAGGGTGTAAAATGGTATACTTCTGATGGAGAAGAATACGCTGAAGTTAAAGCTAAAGACTTTGTTACTGGGCTTAAACATGCTGCTGACGGAAAATCAGATGGTCTTTCTTTGATTCAAGATTCTATCAAAGGTTTGGCAGAGTATGTTAGTGGTGAGAGCAATGATTTCTCTGCCGTAGGAGTTAAGGCTGTTGATGATTACACGGTAGAATACACGCTCAACAAACCAGAAAGTTTCTGGAACTCTAAGGTCACAACTGCAACCATGCTCCCAGTTAATGAAGAATTTTTGAATTCTAAAGGGAGCGACTACGGTGCACCAACCCCATCAGGTATCCTATATAATGGTCCTTATTTCTTGAAATCATTGACTTCAAAATCAGTCATTGAATATGAAAAGAATCCAAACTACTGGGATAAGGACAATGTCAAGATTGACAATATTAAACTAACTTTCTACGATGGATCAGACCAAGAATCTTTGATTCGTAGCTTTACACAAGGAGCTTATACAACAGCCCGTCTCTTCCCAACAAGCTCAAACTTTGAGTCAACTAAACAAGAGTACGGCGATAAGATTGTCTACAGTCCACAAGAAGCGACTAGCTACTACCTCACTGTTAATGTAAACCGCCAATCTTACAATAAAACAGCCAAAACAGACGAAGCTCAAAAAACATCAACGAAAGAAGCTCTTCTCAACAAGAACTTCCGTCAGGCGCTGAACTTTGCCCTTGACCGTCATTCTTATACTGCTCAGTTGAATGGTGAAGAAGGTGCGAACAAGATTATCCGTAACAGCCTAGTGCCACATGACTACGTTCAAGTTGGTGAAAAAACCTTTGGAGAGTTGGCGCAGGCAGAGCTTGTTTCATATGGAGACCAGTGGAAAGATGTAGCCCTTACAGATGGAAAGGATACGATTTACAGTCCTGAAAAAGCTAAGGCTGCCTTTGCTAAAGCCAAGGAAGAATTGCAGGGCAAGGGAGTTACCTTCCCAATCCATTTGGATATCCCGGTTGAACAAACAGATGTAATCGCAGTTCAACAAACCAACTCACTCAAGCAGTCAATCGAATCATCGCTTGGTACTGAAAATGTCATTGTCGATGTCCTTCAAATGACAGATAATGAAAAAATTAGCATTACGTCTCAAGCCAAGGTGCCATCTCAAAAAGACTATGACTTGAACGGAACTGGTTGGGGACCAGACTATCAAGACCCAGCTACCTACTTAAACATTCTTGATGCTAAGAAGGGTTCTGCCCTTAAACACTTGGGTATCACTCGTGGAAAAGATCCAGAAGTGATGGCTCAAGTCGGTCTAGACGAATACAAGAAACTCTTGGATGATGCCGCAGCTGAAACAAGCGACCTCAATAAGCGTTACGAAAAATATGCCAAAGCTCAAGCTTGGGTGTCAGACAGCTCGCTCTTAATCCCAGTTGCTTCTTCAGGTGGTTCTCCAACTGTTAGCCGTACTGTACCATTCACAAAAGCATACTCTCAAGTCGGAATCAAGGGCGACCCATTTGTGTTCAAAGGTTTGGAGTTGCAAAATGATGTTGTGACTGCAAAAGAATACGAAGAAGCCTTCAAGAAATGGCAACAAGAAAAAATCGAGACAAATGCCAAATACCAAAAAGAACTTGAAAAACACGTCAAGTAATCTATAAATAGAAAAGGAAGTTGCAGGAAACTGTGCTTCCTTTTTTTGTTTTGAGACACCAGTTGTCATAAAAGTAGTAACTTTACATTTTTGAATAAATTTGATAAAATATGGTTATGTTATAAAAAGTGACATAAAGGAGTGAATGATGATCAAAATGAAAAAAAGACTGATTGGGACAGGTCTTGTCTTAGCGACAGGGATTTTGCTCTCTGCATGTGGACAGTCCAATACAGATACTAGCACTTATTCATCAACATTTAGTGCGAATCCAACAACTTTTAACTATCTCCTAGATTATTATGCAGATAACACTGCCGTTATTACCAATCTTGTAGATGGTTTGCTAGAAAATGACAGCTACGGGAACCTCGTGCCTGCTCTTGCAGAGGATTGGTCAGTTTCAGCAGATGGTTTGACCTATACCTACAAGCTTAGAAAAGATGCCAAGTGGTATACAGCTGATGGTGAGGAATATGCTTCAGTCAAAGCTCAGGATTTTGTCACTGGGATCAAATATGCTGCGGACAACAAGGGGCAAGCCATGGATCTGATTCAAAATTCAATCAAGGGATTGAATGACTATGTGACGGGTGTGACCAATGACTTTTCAACTGTTGGTGTCAAAGCCTTGGATGACTATACGGTTGAGTACACTTTGACACGACCAGAACCTTATTGGAACTCTAAGACAACCAATAGTATTCTTTTCCCAGTCAACGAAGAGTTTTTGAAATCAAAAGATAAAGACTTTGGTACCTTGACACCAGACAGCATCCTTTATAACGGTCCATATCTGTTAAAAGATTTCACATCAAAATCTTCGATCGAATATGTGAAGAATCCACACTATTATGACCATGATAAAGTAACCATTGAAAAAGTTAAGTTAGCCTACTTTGATGGGTCAGATCAGGAGATGACCATTCGAAACTTTGAAAGTGGTGCTTACTCGATTGCAGGAGTCTATCCAAATAGTTCGAATTATGCTAAGACAAAAGAAAAATACCAAGACAATATCGTCTATAGCTTACAAGACAAGACATCTTGGTACTTTAACTTTAACGTCAACCGCAAAACCTATAATCATACCGCTAAAACAACGGACGAACAAAAGAAATCAGCTCAAACAGCTATCTTAAATAAAAATTTCCGTCAGGCTATCAACTTTGGAATTGATCGAACAGCCTACTCTGCTCAATCTAACGGTGAAGAAGCAGCTAGCAAAACCCTTCGTAATACTCTGGTTCCCCCAACATTTGTCCAGGTGGGAGATAAGACCTTTGGAGAAGTAACAGCTTCTAAGCTTGTGAACTACGGAACTGAGTGGTCAGGTATCAATTTGGCAGACGCTCAAGATGCATACTTCAACAGGGAAAAGGCCCAAGCAAAATTTGCGGAAGCTAAAAAGGAATTGGAAGCCCAAGGCGTGACTTTCCCAATCCATTTGGATGTCCCTGTTGATCAGACAAATAAAAATGCGGTCTCTGGTATGAATTCGGTTAAACAAACCCTTGAAACAGTACTAGGTTCTGACAATATCGTCATTGATGTTCAACAGCTTTCTACAGATGACTTTGGAAATGTTGCCTTCCTAGCACCAAATCCAGCAGCTCGTGACTACGACCTAAACTTTGATGGTTGGGTTGGTGATTACCAGGATCCATCAACTTACCTAGATCCCTTCAATGCTGAAACTGGCTTCTATCTCAAGATTTTTGGTCTTGATGCCAAGGAAGACCAAGAGCTCATTAAGAGTTTGGGGCTCGATACCTATACACAACTCCTGAAAGAAGCAGATGCTGAGAACAAAGATGTTGCTAAGCGTTATGAAAAATACGCTGAAGCTCAAGCTTGGATGATTGACAATTCTCTAGTCATGTCTGCTATGTCAAATGGTGGTACAGCCTCTGTAACCAAAGTAACTCCGTTTACACGTGCCTACTCCCTAGTAGGTATCAAGGGTGACGGAAATAATTATAAGTACATGAAATTACAAAAAGACCCTGTTACCAAGAAACAATTTGACGAAGCCAAGGCTAAGTGGGAAGCAGAAAGTAAAAAAGCTATCGAAAAGAGCCAAAAAGAGTTTGAAAACCACGTAAAATAAGATGAGAACAAGGTTTCCTATTCAGGAGCCTTGTTTTTGTATCCGTTAAACTAAAAACGAGTAAAAGACCTAAATTTTTTTGGAAAAAAGGTATAAATAAAAACGCTTAACTATAATGAATGAATGGCATTTATTGTTGGTTTATGATATAATGGTTTTAATTATGAAGGTTTAGGAGATTATTATGAGTAGACGCTCAAAGAGAGCTCGTTTAGGGAATGCGAAGCGAAATATTAATATATTCTTATTAGCCATTTATTTTTTATTGAGTGGTTTTTTGTTGTTCTTGATTTTTAAACATAATATCCTGGCCTTTAGATATCTCAATATTCTGGCTACGATTTTAATTCTAATTTCTATTGTAATTGCAACCCTACTGATAGTTTATAAAAAAGCCGAGAAATTCACGGTTTTCTTTTTGACGCTTGCTGTACTAGTCAGTTCTGTCTCACTATTTGCACTTCATCAGTTTGTAGGGTTGACCAATCACATCAATGCGACATCAAACTATTCAGAGTATTCGATGAGTGTGGTCGTTTTAAAAGATAGTGAAATCAATAATGTGACCCAGTTGGATAGTGTAACAGGTCCGACTGAAACAGATAATGATAATATCCAAAAGTTGGTGGCGGATATTAAGACGACACAGAGTAAAGACTTGACAGTTGAACAGAGTACTTCTTATCTAGCAGCTTATAAGAGTCTGCTTTCTGGCGAAACGAAAGCAATTGTCTTAAATAGTGTTTTTGAAAACATCATCGAAGCAGAGTATCCAGATTATGCTTCGAAAATTAAGAAAATCTATACAAAAAAACTAACCAAGGATGTTGCGGCACCAAAGGTATCTAAAAATCAGACGTTTAATATTTATGTCAGTGGAATTGATACCTACGGACCGATTAGTTCAGTATCTCGTTCTGATGTGAATATTCTAATGACTGTGAATCGAGATACCAAGAAAATTCTTCTGACTACAACGCCTCGAGATTCCTATGTTCCGATTGCGGATGGAGGAAACAATCAAAAGGATAAATTGACCCACGCTGGAATCTATGGAGTGGACTCGTCAATTCATACTTTGGAAAACCTATACGGGGTTGATATCAATTACTATGTTCGTTTGAACTTCACTTCTTTCTTGAAATTGATTGACCTTTTAGGTGGCGTTGATGTCTATAATGATCAGGATTTCACTTCTTTGCATGGTAAGTACCATTTTCCTGTAGGAAATGTTCATCTAGATTCGGAACAAGCCCTTGGCTTTGTCCGCGAACGCTACTCTTTAGCAGATGGAGACCGTGACCGTGGTCGGAACCAGCAAAAGGTCATTGTTGCTATTATTCAGAAGTTGACGTCAACTGAGGCTTTAAAAAACTACGATAACATCATCAAAGGATTACAAGACTCTTTGCAAACCAATATGCCACTAGAAACCATGATGGATTTGGTCAATACCCAGCTGGATAGTGGTGGTAAGTATAAGGTTAATTCTCAAGACTTGAAAGGAACTGGTAGAACAGATCTTCCATCCTATGCTATGCCAGATAGTAACCTCTACATGATGGAAATTGACGATAGCAGTTTAGCTGCTGCTAAAGCTGCTATCAATGATGTGATGGAGGGCAAGTAGCATGATAGATATCCATTCGCACATCGTTTTTGATGTGGATGATGGTCCAAAGTCAATAGAGGAGAGTAAAAAACTACTTAGAGAGGCGTATAGTCAAGGAGTGAGAACAATTGTTTCCACTTCGCATAGACGAAAAGGGATGTTCGAAACTCCTGAAGAAAAAATCGCAACCAACTTTCTGAAGGTGCGAGAAATGGCTAAGGAAGTTGCGGATGACTTAATCATTGCCTATGGGGCAGAAATTTACTATACGCCGGATGTTGTTGAGAAGTTAGAAAAGAAATTAATCCCAACCCTTAACGATAGTCGCTATGCTTTAATTGAATTTAGTATGAATACAGCCTATCGAGATATGCATAAGGGATTGAGTGATATTCTAATGTTAGGCATTACACCCGTCATTGCCCACATTGAACGTTACGATGCTTTAGAAAACAATGAAAAGCGCGTGCGAGAACTGATTGATATGGGATGTTATACTCAGGTTAATAGTTCTCATGTTTTGAAGCCTAAACTCTTCGGAGAAACCTATAAATTCATGAAAAAGAGAGCCCAGTATTTCTTGGAACGAGATCTGGTTCACGTGATAGCAAGTGATATGCACAACTTGGATCACAGACCTCCTCATATGGAGGAAGCCTATGATATCATTGCCAAAAAATACAGTGAAGATAAGGCTAAGGAACTTTTTAAGGATAATCCCCGAAAAATAATAATGGATCAATTGATTTAGGAGAAAAAATGAAAGAACAAAATATGATGGAAATCGACGTATTTCACTTGCTTAAAATCCTTTGGAAACGAAAATTTTTAATTGCTTTGGTGGCATTCGTGACAGGGACAGTAGCATTTGCCTACAGTAGTTTTATTGTGAAGCCGGAGTTTACGAGTACGACCCGAATTTATGTGGTCAATCGTAATCAGGGAGATAAGCCTGGCTTGACTAACCAAGACTTGCAAGCAGGATCTTACTTGGTAAAAGACTATCGTGAAATCATTCTCTCGCAAGACGTTTTAGAGAAGGTTGCGACTGATTTGAAACTAGAACTCCCTCCAAAAGGTCTTGCTAGTAAAATTAAAGTGACAGTTCCTATTGATACACGTATTGTCTCTATCTCTGTTACTGATCGCGTACCGGAAGAAGCAAGTCGGATTGCCAACTCTTTGAGAGAGGTTGCTGCTCAAAAGATTATCAGCGTCACTCGCGTTTCGGATGTGACAACGCTGGAAGAAGCACGCCCTGCAACATCGCCATCTTCACCAAATATTCGTCGCAATACCCTGGTTGGATTCCTTGCGGGAGCGGTTGTAATGGTTGTCACAGTTCTCCTAGTTGAGCTCTTGGATACACGAGTTAAACGCCCAGAAGATATTGAGGACGTGATGCAAATTGCACTATTGGGAGTAGTTCCAAACTTGGATAAATTGAAATAGGAGAGAAACATGCCAACGTTAGAGATTGCACATAAAAAACTGGATCAGGCAAGAAAAGCAGAAGAGTACTACAATGCCCTTCGCACCAATATTCAATTGAGTGGGAATAACTTGAAAGTGATTTCCATTACCTCTGTCAAACCAGGAGAAGGAAAATCAACAACTTCTACCAATATTGCTTGGGCTTTCGCGCGTGCGGGATATAAGACACTGTTAATCGATGCGGATATTCGTAATTCTGTCATGTCGGGTGTTTTTAAATCACGTGAAAAGATTACAGGGTTAACAGAATATTTATCAGGGACAACAGACTTATCGCAAGGTTTATGCGAAACAAATGTTGAAAATTTATTTGTTATCCAGGCAGGTTCTGTATCCCCAAACCCTACAGCTCTGCTACAAAGTGAAAATTTTGCAACTATGATTGATACTCTGCATAAATATTTTGATTATATCATTGTTGATACCGCACCAATAGGAGTTGTTATTGATGCTGCAATCATCACTCAGAAATGTGATGCTTCTGTTTTGGTGACTGCGGCTGGTGAAACAAATCGTCGCGATGTCCAAAAAGCTAAAGAACAACTCGAACAAACAAGCAAACCATTTCTAGGAGTAGTTCTAAATAAATTTAATACTTCAGTCGAGAAATATGGCTCCTATGGAGCATATGGAAACTATGGGAATTATGGCAAAAAATAATAAATAGCCTAGGGAAGATATTATGGAAGAAAAGGGATTGAAGATTTCTTTGGCAGTATTCCAGAGTTTTCTTGTCATTATTTTAGCTTATTTACTCAGTTTTGTTAAAGAAACAGAGATTGTATACACTTCAATGGTTATCCTATACATTCTCCATTATCTTGTCTTTTATATTAGTGATTATGGACAAGATTTTTTCAAAAGAGGGTACTTGGCTGAGTTTATCAAAATAGCGAAGTATATTATTTTCTTTGCATTGGCAATAAGTATTTCTAATTTTTTCTTGAAGGAACGCTTTAGTATTTCAAGACGAGGAATGATCTACTTTTTAACAATGCATTCCGTGTTACTATATCTATTGAATCTATGTATTAAACGCTATTGGAAACTTCTATTACCAAATTTTAAAGGGAGAAAAAAAGTTTTCTTGATTACGGCTACGTCTAGAGTAGAGAGGGTAATAGACAAACTGTTAGAATCAAGTGATTTTTTATGGGAATTAGAAGCTGTTAGTGTTCTAGATCAGCCTAATTTTCAACATGAGCACTTAAAAGTAGTACCAGTTGAAGATGTTTTAAATTTTGCAACTCATGAAGTTGTTGATGAGGTTTTTATCAATCTGCCTAGTGAGGAGTATAATATTGAAGATTATATCTCTCTTTTTGAAACAATGGGAATAGATGTGACAGTTAACCTAAATGCTTTTAACGACTATTTGGGTAGTGATAAAAAAATTCGTGAAATGGCAGGTTTGAATGTTGTAACCTTTTCAACAAAATTTTACAAGCCTAGTCATGTAGTTGCCAAACGAATTGTAGATATTTGCGGAGCTATTGTTGGACTTATTCTGTTTGCTGTAGTTGGTTTAGTATTGGTACCACTGATTCGAAGAGATGGTGGGTCGGCCATTTTTTCTCAAACGCGTATTGGAAAAAATGGTCGTCGCTTTACTTTTTATAAGTTTCGTTCTATGCGTGTAGATGCGGAAGAGATTAAACAACAGCTGATGAATCAGAATACGATGCAGGGCGGGATGTTCAAAATGGATAATGACCCACGTGTTACACCAATTGGACGGTTCATTCGTAAGACAAGTTTGGATGAGTTGCCACAGTTTTGGAATGTACTAATTGGGGATATGAGTTTAGTAGGGACTCGTCCTCCAACTATTGATGAGTATGAAAAGTATACGCCAGAACAGAAACGTCGTCTCAGTTTTAAGCCTGGGATTACAGGTTTATGGCAGGTTAGTGGACGAAGTGAAATCAAAAATTTCGATGAAGTTGTCAAATTAGATGTAGCTTACATTGATGACTGGACAATCTGGAAAGATATTGAAATATTGTTAAAGACCGTTAAAGTGGTCTTTATGAGGGAAGGGGCGAAGTAATTTCTGCCCTTCAGTCTTGTTAGGAGAGAAATGAAACAGTCAGTTTATATTATTGGTTCAAAGGGGATTCCTGCTAAGTATGGAGGATTTGAAACCTTTGTTGAAAAATTAACCGAATATCAAAAAGACAGCAACATACAATACTATGTTGCTTGTATGCGTGAAAATTCAGCCAAGTCTGGTATTACGGAAGATCAGTTTGAGCACAATGGAGCCATTTGCTTCAACATCGATGTACCCAATATCGGACCAGCTCGTGCTATTGCTTACGATATCGCAGCGATCAACAAGGCTATTGAATTGGCTAAGAAAAACAAGGACGAGGCTCCCATTTTTTATATTCTAGCTTGTCGCATCGGTCCTTTTATTTCTGGACTTAAGAAAAAAATTCGTGCCATTGGTGGCTCTTTGCTAGTAAATCCAGATGGCCATGAATGGCTGCGAGCAAAGTGGAGCCTGCCAGTTCGTAAGTATTGGAAATTTTCAGAGCAGCTCATGGTCAAACATGCAGATTTACTGGTCTGTGACAGCAAAAATATCGAACAATATATCCAAGAGGATTATAAGCAGTACCAACCAAAGACCACTTATATTGCCTATGGGACAGATACAGCTCCTTCAATCCTGAAAGCAGAAGATGCCAAAGTTCGGAATTGGTATCAGGAAAAAGGAGTTAGCGAAAATGGCTATTATCTAGTAGTGGGACGATTTGTTCCTGAAAATAACTACGAAGCCATGATTCGTGAATTTATCAAGTCCAAGTCCAAAAAGGACTTTGTTCTCATCACAAATGTGGAGCAGAATAAATTTTACGATCAGTTGTTACAAGATACTGGTTTTGATAAAGATCCTAGGGTCAAATTTGTCGGGACTGTCTATGACCAAGAGTTGCTCAAGTACATTCGCGAAAATGCCTTTGCCTATTTCCATGGGCATGAGGTTGGAGGGACCAACCCTTCTCTACTGGAAGCCCTAGCATCCACAAAACTAAATTTGTTGCTAGATGTTGGCTTTAACCGTGAGGTTGGTGAAGACGGGGCCATTTATTGGAAAAAAGATGAGTTGACTCGTGTCATTGAGGAAGTAGAAGGATTTGATCAGGCAGCAATAACTGACTTGGATTTCAAGTCAAGTCAAAGAATCCTCTCAGCTTTCACATGGGAAAAGATTGTGTCAGATTATGAAGAAGTGTTTAAAGGATAGGGAATGAAACGGATTTTATACTTGCATGCTGGTGCAGAAATGTATGGAGCAGATAAGGTCTTATTGGAATTGATCAAAGGATTGGATTCCAAAGAATTTGAAGCTCATGTCATCCTGCCAAATGATGGTGTTTTAGTCGAGGCCTTGCGTCAAGTTGGGGCTCAGGTCAGTGTGTTGGATTATCCGATTTTACGTAGAAAATACTTTAATCCTAAAGGCATTGCCGACTATATTCGCTCTTATAATTTCTATGCTAAGCAAATCGCCCTCTATGCTCGACAACACAATATAGATATGGTTCACAATAATACAGCGGCTGTTTTGGAGGGCATCTATTTGAAACGCAAGCTCAAGCTGCCTTTGATTTGGCATGTTCATGAGATTATCGTCAAACCCAAAGCTATTTCTGACTTTATCAATATGCTCATGGGACGATATGCAGACAAGATTGTGACGGTGTCCCAAGCGGTCGCTAATCATATCAAGCAGTCTCCTTTTATCAAAGATAGCCAAGTGGAAGTGATTTATAACGGTGTCGACAATACTGTCTATTATCCAATGGATGCGTCTTCTATTCGTGAAAAATTTGACATTGCGCAAGATGCACTTGTGATTGGCATGATTGGTCGGGTCAATGCTATCAAAGGACAAAATGATTTCATAGAAGCAGTCGAGCCACTTTTGGAAAAGAATGAGCAAGCGGTGGCTTTCCTAGCTGGAGGTGTTTTTCCTGGTGAAGAATGGCGCTTAGAAGAACTAGATAAGAGAATAGCTTCTTCATCTGTTGTGTCACAAATTCATCGTATTGATTACTACGATAAGACTTCTGAACTTTATAATATGTTTGATATCTTTGTCTTACCAAGTATAAAACCTGATTCCCTACCTACAGTAGTCCTAGAAGCCATGGCTTGTTCAAAACCAGTTGTTGGTTATAACAATGGGGGAATAGCTGAAATGGTAGTAGATGACAAAAGTGGTTGCTTAGTCAAACCAAACCGTCCTCAAGAACTTTCTAATGCCATTTCTCTCTTACTAGATAGTTCTGAAAAAAGAGAAAAATTTGGGCAAGTAGGATATCAGAGACAAAAAGAGCTGTTTTCTTTGGAGAGTTACATCAAGAACTTTTCGGAGTTGTATAAAACAGATAGAAAAGATTAGTTATGAATAAAATAGATTTTGTTGTTACTTGGGTTGATGGGAATGATCCTGTGTGGCAAGAAAAAAAATCAAGCTATGATGGATCGGTTAATACTTCTAAACAGAGTATGAATTCAGTCAAGGCTTACCGAGAATGGGGGACCTTTAAATATTGGTTTAGAGGAGTTGAAAAATTTGCTCCTTGGGTTAATAAGGTCTACCTCGTGACCGACCAGCAAAAGCCAAGCTGGTTAGAGTTAAACAGTGATAAATTGGTGTTGGTAGATCATACAGAGATTATCTGTAATGACTACCTACCAGTTTTTTCTGCCAATCCTATCGAAAGTAACATCCATCGAATCCCTGGTCTCTCAGAGCATTTTGTTTTTTTTAATGACGATATGTATTTGACAGCTCCAGTCGAGCCGACAGATTTTTTCTCAGAGGATGGTTTACCCAAATATAATACGGCTCTTTCACCGATTATTCCTGAGCGATATGGAACGGGGAATTTTCAGATAAATGACATGGAGATTGTCACTAGCTATTTCAGTCGAAATGAAATTTTGAAGAATGGCCAATTCTTTGATCCAAAGCAGGGATTAAAAAGTATCGTTAAGTCGCTACTATACAGAAATAGTCAGTTTATCTGTGGTTTCTGGGAGAGTCATCTGCCCTATCCTCTACTAAGATCAACGATGAACTTGGTATGGGAAAAGGAAAAAGCTGTCTTGGAAAGAACCTCGGCTAGTCGCTTTAGAAATCCTTCTGATACCAATGTTTGGCTCTTTAAGTATTGGCAGATTGCCAGTGGTCAATACGCTGTCGGAAATCCTAAGTTGGGGGGACTCTTTTCTTTGGATAATGCCGGACCAGATTTTTGGAAGATACTAAATTCTGGCAAATACCAAATTATGTGTATCAATGATGGATTTAACATTCAAGACGAGGAGCAGGTGATGACAGACTTTATCAAGGCTATGGATCAACTGCTTCCAGATAGAAGCTCATTTGAGATTTAAACTGTAAAACTAAGTAAGAGAAAGAAAAGAAAATATGATTTCGGTAATTGTGCCTGTTTATAATGTGGAGGACTACCTTCATTATGCCATGGAGAGTTTGGAACATCAGACTTACAAGGATATGGAAGTCCTCTTGATTGATGACGGCTCGAGTGATGGCTCAGGACACTTGTGTGACCAGTATGCCCAGCAATATGATTGGGTGACTAGCTACCATAAGGTCAACGGTGGTTTGTCTGATGCTCGGAACTATGGGGTCTTGAAAGCCAAGGGCGACTGGATTACTTTCCTAGATCCAGACGACTATCTGGAACCCTGCGCCTTGGAACTGCTAGCAGAGCTACAAAGTCGTACCCAAGCAGATATGGTAAGTGGCAAAGTAGAGCCAACAGCTCACTATCATCGTTTTCAAAATTTTCACTTGGGTCAGCTTGATTTAGACCAAGTTAAGGTCTATGACAAGGCAAAGGCTCTGACTGAGATGCTTTATGGAGACCTTGTAACGGTCTCTGCTTGTGGGAAACTCTATCGGAAAGAACTTCTTGAGAAAGCTCCCTTTCCCAAGGGACGCATCTACGAAGACCTCTATGTCATCAGTGAGCATCTCAACCATGCCCAATCCGTGGCCTTGTTTCATCTTCCGATTTACCATTATTACCACAGACCTGGTAGCATTACTGCTTCGGCTTTCACACCTAAACAATACGAGTTTTATGAAGCGATCGATCATTTAAAAGAGGTTGTCAATGCAACCTATCCTGAGAGTTCAGAACTCCAAGAAGCCATCATTTCACGCTTCTTTACAGGAAGTCTTCTTATTTTTACCATGATTCAGGATGGAAATCCAGCAGAATTCAAGAGACTTCAGGAGAAAACCAGGCCTTATTTGCCACTTGTTTTGAAGAATTCTAGAGTTAGCAAGAAACGTAGGATCCTCTATGTTTTAATTACTAAGTATCCGCGGCTCTATTATCAATTTAAAAAGTTAAAAAAATCCTAAGTAAGAGTTAGGGATGAAAGAAGAAAAGGAAAAAGAAAATGTTAAAGTTAGAACGTGATAAATTGCTAATTGCAGCAGTTTTAATAGTGGTTGTCTCCATAGATATGATCAATACGTCTATGATAGCTCCTGTTTTACCTAATATTCCTAATGTAGTTCCTTTTTTTGCGGTCCTGTTACTTGCTATGCGATTTGCTTATATTTATCACTACTCTATAAGCTATCTCATCTTTGCACCAATTCTTCTTTTTGCTGGGGGCATGGTTTACTATAAGACTGGGAACCTTAATGCATTGATGTATATGTTTCTGCTTGTCTTTCTTTACAAGGCTGAGATGGAAAGTGTACTTAAAATATACTCTGTTGTAGCCTTGTTTTTTATTGTATTGATAGTGCTCTTGGCCGTGATTGGTGCTATTCCAAACTTGCAATTTGTCCAATCACGATCTGCGGGAGTCGTTGTTCGAAATTCATTTGGCTTTATTTATCCAACTGATTTTGCTTCTCACTGTTTTTATCTATATACAGCTATATCGTATATCTTTAGAAAGAAATTCATTATTTTACGGACTGCCTTAGGATTTGGTCTGGCTTATTTCATTATTCGATATTGCGATGCGAGGCTTAATGCCGCTTCTATTACTGTAATGGCGCTCATTTTTCTGTACTTTTATTTCCGAAATGATAAAAAGCGACGGCTTTTTGCTTTACTTCCTTTATCGGCTGGTATAGCGTCTTCAGTAATGATTTATCTCTCTTCTAAATTTACCTGGTCTCATCCAATGTATGTGGCTCTAAACAATTTTTTTAGTATGAGATTACACCTAGGACATGAGGCACTAAAAAAATATGCAGTGCAGTGGTTTGGGACTCGGGGCATATCATTTGTCGGTTATGGGGGGCGTACAGAATCCGTTTTGAGCTACGACTATGTAGACTCTTCCTACGTTCAGATGCTCTTTACCTATGGGATGATTCCAGTTCTCTTATTGGTCGTGTTATACATAGTTAGGTCTTGGTCACTTTATCGCAAAAAGAATTATTTGCTATTGACGGCCTTATCCTTAATAGCAGTCAACTGTATGTTTGAGGCCTTCTGGGTTCGCCCGTCTTATAATATTTTTATGTTTACTCTATTTGCAACCTTGCCAGTTATTGAATTTGAATCGAAGAAATCTACAACGAGGAACTCCTTGTGAAAGTATTAAAAAATTATTTATATAATCTTTCTTATCAGCTGTTAGTAATCGTTTTACCAGTCATTACTACACCCTATATTACTCGGGTTTTCTCATCCAATGACTTAGGTTCCTATGGGTACTACAACTCAATAGTAACTTACTTTATACTCTTAGCGACACTTGGGGTGGCCAATTATGGGACAAAGGAAATTTCCGGCCATCGTAAGGAAATCGAAAAGACCTTCTGGGGTATTTACAGTTTACAAGTCCTTTCAACCTGTTTAGCGGTTACGCTTTATATAGTTGTCTGCTTGCTTGTGCCGTTGATGAACAATCCAATTGCCTATATACTTGGCTTTAGTTTGCTGTCTCGTGGTTTTGATATTTCTTGGCTTTTTCAAGGGTTAGAAGATTTCAAAAAAATCACAGCTCGTAACACAATGGTCAAACTTCTAGGGGTTGTTTCGATTTTCCTATTTGTTAAGAAACCATCCGACTTGTACTTGTATATCATCCTCTTGGTTGCCTATGATCTACTAGGTCAGTTGAGTATGTGGCTTCCTGCTCGGGAGCACATTCGCAAGCCGCATTTGGATATAGCCTATGCCAAAGAGCATATCAAACCAGTCATTCTCTTGTTTCTGCCACAGATTGCCATTTCACTCTACATCACGCTAGATCGCACCATGTTGGGTGCCTTGTCTTCGACCAAGGATGTCGGGATCTATGATCAAGCCTTGAAATTATTGAATATTTTATTGACCTTGGTAACGTCGCTTGGTAGTGTCATGTTGCCTCGGGTCTCCAACCTCCTATCATCAGGCAATCAAAAGGCGGTTAACAAGCTACATGAAATGTCATTTCTGGTTTATAACTTGGTTATCTTCCCGATGATTGCGGGGATTTTAATTGTTAACAAAGATTTTGTCAATTTTTTCCTGGGGCAAGACTTCCAAGATGCTCGCTATGCGATTGCCATCATGGTCTTTAGAATGTTCTTTATTGGCTGGACCAATATCATGGGAATTCAAATCTTGATTCCTCACAATAAGAATCGTGAATTTATGCTGTCAACAACTATTCCAGCTATTTTCAGTGTAGGCTTGAATCTCCTCTTAATCCCGCCTCTGGGCTATATTGGGGCGTCGATCGTATCTGTTGCGACAGAAGGTTTGGTCTGGCTGATCCAACTCTACTTTACACGTTCGTATCTAAAAGAGGTCAAGATTCTACAGTCTATGCTAAAAATACTTCTAGCGTCACTCCTGATGTACGGCGCCTTGTATTCTGTACAAGCTTTCATCCACTTCTCATCTGTTGTGAATGTCTTGATCTATTCTCTGCTTGGCTTCCTAGTCTACGGTGGCTTGGTTTTGGTCTTACGTGTCTTGGATTTTCAAGAACTAAAAAGTGTTTTAAAGAAATAAGGAGATTTTATGTACGATTATTTGATTGTCGGTGCTGGCTTGTCAGGTGCAATCTTTGCCTACGAAGCTAACAAACGTGGCAAGAAGGTGAAGGTGATTGATAAACGAGAACATATTGGTGGGAATATCTATTGCCAATCTGTTGAAGGAATCAATGTCCACAAGTATGGGGCTCATATCTTCCATACATCTAATAAAAAGGTATGGGAATATGTCAATCAGTTTGCGGAGTTTAACAATTATATCAATTCTCCTATTGCCAACTATCAAGGACATCTTTACAATCTGCCTTTCAATATGAACACTTTCTATGCTTTGTGGGGGACAAAGACACCCCAAGAAGTCAAGGACAAGATTGCTGAGCAGACGACACACATGCAAGATGTTGAGCCTAAAAACTTAGAGGAACAAGCCATTAAGTTGATTGGTATGGATGTCTATGAAAAGCTAATCAAGGGCTACACCGAAAAGCAATGGGGGCGTTCTGCTACTGAACTACCACCCTTTATCATCAAGCGTTTACCTGTTCGATTGACCTATGATAACAATTATTTCAATGACCGTTACCAAGGAATTCCGATTGGTGGTTACAATGTCATCATCGAAAAGTTGTTGGAAGGAATCGAAGTAGAGCTTAATACAGATTTCTTTGCTGATCGGGAGAACTTGGAGGCTTCAGCAACTAAGATTGTCTTCACAGGGATGATTGATCAGTTCTTTGACTACAAGTTTGGTGAACTAGAGTATCGTAGTCTCCGTTTTGAGCATGAGATTTTGGATCAAGAAAATTATCAAGGAAATGCTGTAGTCAACTATACTGAACGTGATATTCCCTATACGCGAATCATCGAACACAAACATTTTGAGTTTGGGACTCAAGCCAAGACCGTTATTACTCGTGAATATCCAGCAGATTGGAAAAGAGGAGATGAACCTTACTATCCAATCAATGATGCCAAAAACAATGCTATTTATGAGCAGTATCTAGCAGAAGCTGAGAAAAATGGGCGCGTTATTTTCTGTGGGCGCTTGGCAGATTATAAATACTATGATATGCACGTGACTGTTGAACGTGCATTGGATGTGGTAGAAGAAGAACTAGGGAGTATCTAAGAACATCACGGATAAAGGGGAGAAAAGGTGAAATATTATCTGAAAGATTCATTTCTGCATAATGCACACGAAAAGAATGCAGGGAGTAAGGCACGAAATGACGTGGAAGCTATTCTAATCTCAGAGGGTTATGAGGGCTTGGAGCTCAAGGTTGAGAATTGGTATAAGATGAATTTCTTTAAAGCTCAACAACACAAATATCGTGCGACCAAGTCTGTGTTTGATCAGTTGGGAGTTGGAGATGAATTGGTGATTCAGTTCCCTATTATCCACCATACATTTTTTATCTCACAACTCATCAAGCAGGCGCAAAAAAGAGGAGCAAAATTCTATCTTTTGATCCATGATATTGAAACCTTGCGTCATGCAGCAGGTTCGGAAGTGAAATTCCGTCATAAAGTGCGCAATTACTTCCAGGAAAAGAAAGCTTTGATGTCAGTGGATGGCATTATCGTTCATAACGATATCATGAAGAAAGTTCTGGTAGGTCAAGGAGTGCCAGCAGATAAAATGGTTAGCTTGGAAATTTTTGACTACCTGATTCCAAACTTTGCTGAAAAACCAAATCTCCAAAAAGACCAGCCTATTATCGTAGCTGGAAATTTGAACCCTGCAAAGTCAGGCTATCTTTATAACTTGCCAGACCAGCCAGCCTATAACTTGTATGGAGTGGGCTATGATGAAAGTCGTGCATTGAAAAACACCACCTACTTTGGTTCCTTTATGCCGGATGACCTCCCAGCTGCTCTTGAAGGTAGTTTTGGTTTGGTCTGGGACGGAGACAGCTCAGAAACCTGCCAAGGTTCTTACGGAAACTATCTACGCTTTAACAATTCGCACAAGGCCTCTCTTTATTTGGCTTCGGGCTTTCCTCTAGTGGTTTGGAGAGAGTCTGCCCTTGCGCATTTTGTTCTGGATAAAGAGTGTGGTCTAGCAGTTGACTCTCTACACGACCTCCAAAGAGTACTAGATGATTTGACACTTCAAGATTACAAGGAACTTTCAGAACAGGCTAGGAAAGTTGGAGCTGCTCTTCGAGATGGAGCCTACTTAAAAGCTGCCTTATCCAAATTGAAGTAAATTCCTTAGGGAATTTGGGACAAAATGAAATATAATATAGGATAGGTAATTAGCCAGAAAGGAAACCTATTATGAAAGGTATTATTCTTGCGGGTGGTTCGGGAACGCGCCTGTACCCACTTACTCGAGCTGCGTCAAAACAGCTGATGCCGGTTTATGATAAACCCATGATTTACTATCCTTTGTCAACCTTGATGTTGGCTGGGATTAAGGACATTTTGATCATCTCAACACCACAGGATTTACCCCGTTTTAAGGACCTGCTCTTGGATGGCTCCGAATTTGGGATCAAGCTTTCCTATGCGGAACAGCCTAGTCCCGATGGACTTGCTCAGGCTTTTCTTATCGGTGAAGAATTTATCGGTGACGATAGTGTTGCATTGATCTTGGGGGATAATATCTATCATGGACCTGGTTTGAGCAGAATGCTTCAAAAGGCAGCTAAGAAAGAGAAGGGTGCGACTGTTTTTGGCTACCAAGTGAAGGATCCAGAGCGTTTTGGTGTGGTCGAGTTTGATACAGACATGAATGCTATTTCCATAGAAGAAAAACCGGAGAATCCTCGCTCTAACTATGCAGTGACAGGTCTTTATTTCTATGACAATGATGTTGTGGAGATTGCCAAACAGATAAAACCGAGTGCTCGTGGAGAGTTGGAAATCACAGATGTTAACAATGCTTATTTGAAGCGTGGGGATTTGTCAGTTGAAGTTATGGGACGTGGTTTTGCCTGGTTGGATACTGGGACACATGAGAGTCTGTTAGAAGCATCCCAATATATCGAAACGGTTCAAAGGATGCAAAATGTTCAGGTTGCCAACCTAGAAGAAATTGCCTACCGAATGGGTTATATCAGCCGCGAAGATGTGCTGAAGTTGGCGCAACCTCTCAAGAAGAATGAATACGGGCAATACTTGCTCCGTTTGATTGGAGAAATCTAGATGACAGATAATTTTTTCGGCAAAACACTTGCAGTGCACAAGATTGATGCCATTCCAGGTTTGTTAGAGTTCGATATTCCGGTTCATGGTGACAATCGTGGCTGGTTTAAGGAAAATTTTCAGAAAGAAAAGATGCTACCGCTTGGTTTCCCTGAAAGCTTCTTTGCTGAAGGAAAACTGCAAAACAATGTCAGCTTTTCTCGCAAAAATGTTCTTCGAGGTCTCCATGCTGAACCTTGGGACAAGTATATCTCAGTAGCAGATGGTGGCAAGGTTCTGGGTTCTTGGGTTGACCTACGTGAAGGTGAGACTTTTGGAAATGTTTATCAGACCGAGATTGATGCAAGTAAGGGAATCTTTGTCCCTCGTGGCGTAGCCAATGGTTTCCAAGTCCTCTCGGATACAGTTTCTTATAGCTATCTGGTCAATGACTACTGGTCACTTGAACTCAAGCCTAAATATGCTTTTGTCAACTATGCAGACCCAGCTTTGGGCATCCAGTGGGAAAACCTAGCAGAAGCAGAAGTTTCGGAAGCAGATAAACATCATCCACTGCTTAAGGATGTCAAACCACTAAGAAAAGAAGATTTGTAAAAAAATTAGGGAATAAAAATGACTGAATACAGAAATATCATCGTGACAGGTGGGGCTGGTTTTATCGGTTCTAACTTTGTTCATTATGTCTATAACAACTTCCCAGATGTCCATGTGACAGTGCTGGACAAGCTGACTTATGCGGGTAATCGTGCCAATATTGAAGCAATTTTAGGTGATCGTGTTGAGTTGGTTGTTGGAGATATTGCAGATGCAACCTTGGTCGATAAGCTAGCTGCTCAAGCAGATGCCATTGTTCACTATGCGGCAGAAAGCCATAATGACAACTCGCTCAATGATCCGAGTCCATTTATCCACACCAACTTCATTGGGACTTACACTCTTTTGGAAGCAGCTCGTAAATACGACCTTCGTTTCCACCATGTGTCAACTGACGAAGTCTATGGTGACCTACCTCTGCGTGAAGATTTGCCAGGTCATGGAGAAGGTCCAGGTGAGAAATTTACGGCTGAAACCAAGTACAATCCCAGCTCGCCTTACTCATCAACTAAAGCAGCTTCAGATCTGATTGTCAAAGCTTGGGTGCGCTCATTTGGTGTCAAAGCGACTATTTCGAACTGTTCAAACAACTATGGTCCTTACCAACATATCGAGAAGTTTATTCCGCGCCAGATCACCAATATCTTGAGTGGTATCAAGCCAAAACTCTATGGTGAAGGTAAGAATGTCCGTGACTGGATTCACACCAATGACCATTCATCAGGTGTTTGGACGATTCTAACCAAAGGTCAAATCGGAGAAACCTACTTGATTGGTGCGGATGGTGAGAAGAACAATAAGGAAGTCCTGGAACTCATTCTCAAGGAAATGGGGCAACCAGCTGATGCTTATGACCATGTGACGGACCGAGCTGGTCATGACCTTCGTTATGCTATCGACGCTAGCAAGCTTCGTGATGAACTAGGGTGGAAGCCAGAGTTTACCAACTTTAAAGCAGGCCTCAAAGAGACCATCAAATGGTATACAGACAACCAAGACTGGTGGAAATCTGAAAAAGAAGCGGTAGAGGCTAACTATGCTAAAACGCAACAAGTGATTAAATAATCAGATACTAAAAAGCAAGAGACCCCATGGGCTCTTGCTTTTTATGTATGTCTTAATCTTTTATTTTCTTACTTCTTGTTTATAAAATTCTTTAAGGGCATCTTGCCAGATTGGAATGACGAAACCTGTCGCCTTTGCTTTTGTCAAGCTCATAGTTGAGTTGAGAGGTCGTTTGGCCTTGGCAGGAAACTTGCTGGAGTCTACTGGTACTACTTCGACATCACTGTCTTTAAGAATCTCAACAGCAAAGTCATACCAAGTGGTGTCTTCAGCTGCGTCATTTGATAAGTGGTAGTAGCCAAACTCTTTTTGATTATCAGTCAAGTAGGTCATAAACTCAGCCAAGGTACGTGTCCAAGTTGGACGGCCGTGTTGGTCGTTGACTACTGTGAGCGTTTTATGGGTTTTGGCTAGATTTTGCATGGTAAAGACAAAGTTTTTTCCATAATTTCCAAAGACCCAAGCAGTGCGGATGATATAATGCTGTGACGTAAGGTTTTCAACAAGTTCCTCACCCATTCGCTTGGTACGCCCGTACTCTGTTTGCGGATCAGGTAGGTCATCGACTTCCCACTCTTGTCCGACGGGTTTCTTTCCATCAAAGACATAGTCTGTCGAGATATAGACCAGAGTAGATCCGTATTTCTCAGAGGCTTTGGCTACATTTTCAGTTCCAGTTACGTTTATGGCAAAATCCAGTTCTTTCCCCTCGTCTTCTGCAGCATCAACAGCAGTGTAGGCTGCACAATGATAGACCAGAGTTGGTTTAACCTCAGCAAATACCTTCTCAACCATTTCAGAATTAGTGATATCCATTTCGGCCACATCCACTGCAACATAGTCCACATTTCGTTCATCTAGTAAATAACGTAGTTCAGTACCGAGTTGACCATTCGCACCTGTAATTAATATCATTGTCTTCTCCTTAACTTTTCTTCTATCTAATCATAGCAAAAAATTGATAAAAAATCTGATTTTCGGTCCTTATTTTGATGGTTTCTATCCGATAAGAATCTGTTTTTGAAATGAAACTGTTTATTAGATTCTTTGAGATAGAATTTTTTTATAGCTGTAAAGCTATTCTTAAAATTCTAAGCGTTAGCACTGTTCAGAAAAGAGAAAATTTTAGTGAATTTTACCTGTTTCCTATTGCTTTCTTGTCTTTTATTTGTTATATTAAAAGTACAATTATTTTTTATTTATAGCAGTTAAGCAGAGCACTTTCAGAGAAAGGAGTATTTTTTAAAAAAGAAATGTAAACGCTTACTGGAAAATGAAAGGATTTAGGAGTTCATGGATAAACGATTTTTTGAAAAACGCTGTAAGTTCAGTATTCGTAAGTTTACGCTTGGAGTAGCTTCGGTGATGATTGGAGCGACTTTCTTCGCAGCTAGCCCAGTATTAGCTGATCAAGCAAGAGTTGGTTCAACAGATAATTTGCCGAGTGAACTAGCTGATTTGGATAAAAAGGCTAGTGATGAGGGGCACGATTTTGACAAGGAAGCTGCCGCTCAGAATCCTGGTTCAGCTGAAACTACTGAAGGCCCTCAAACAGAAGAAGAGTTGTTGGCTCAAGAAAAAGAAAAGTCTGAAAAGCCAAGCAATTTGCCAAAAGAATTAGAAGGTAAGTTGGAGAAAGCTGAAGATAATGGGCGTGAAGTTGACAAGGATCAATTGGCTCAAGATACTGGGAAGCTCGTCCCAGAAGATGTGGCTAAGACTACCAATGGGGAATTAAACTACGGCGCGACTGTTAAGATTAAGACGCCATCAGGAGAAGGCAGCGGTATTGTCGTTGCTAAAGACCTTGTCTTGACGGTTTCTCATAACTTTATCAAGGACAGCCAAGACGGCAATATCCGTAAGGTTGTGGATAATGACCAAGGGGATGGAGATATCTATAGCATCTCATATCCAGGATTGCCAGATGTCAAGTTTAGTAAGAAAGATATTATTCATTGGGATCGTGAAGGCTACCTGAAGGGCTTCAAAAATGATTTGGCTCTTGTGAGATTGCGTACAGTTCTCGAAAATACGCCTGTTGAAGTAACCAAAAAGCCAGTAGTTAAGAAAATCGGAGATAAACTCCATGTCTTTGGTTATCCAGAAGGGAAATTGAATCCGATTGTCAATACTACAGTTGATTTTGCGGAACCATACGGAGAAGGTGTCCAAGGGATTGGTTACCAAGGAGGAAAACCGGGTGCTAGTGGTGGCGGTATCTTTGATACAGAAGGCAAACTAGTCGGAGTTCACCAAAATGGTGTAGTTGGAAAACGGAGCGGTGGCATTCTCTTTTCACCAGCTCAACTAAAATGGATTCAAGACCACATACAGGGAATTTCAAGTGTGAAACCAGCAGACTTGGAAGAGAAAGAAAAACCGGCTGAAGAAAAACCAAAAGAGGATAAACCTGCAGCTGCTAAACCTGAAACACCTAAGACAGTGACTCCTGAATGGCAAACGGTAGCGAATAAAGAGCAACAAGGAACAGTCACTATTCGTGAAGAAAAGGGTGTTCGCTACAATCAATTGTCTTCAACGGCCCAGAATGACAATGATGGCAAACCAGCCTTGTTTGAAAAACAAGGATTGACAGTTGACGCTAATGGAAATGCGACGGTTGATTTAACCTTCAAAGATGATTCTGAAAAGGGAAAATCACGCTTTGGTGTCTTCTTGAAATTTAAAGATACCAAGAACAATGTTTTTGTTGGATATGACCAAGGTGGCTGGTTCTGGGAATACAAAACTCCAGGTAACAGCACATGGTATAAAGGCAACCGTGTAGCAGCACCAGAACCGGGTTCTGTAAACCGTCTTTCAATCACTCTCAAGTCAGATGGACAACTCAATGCCAGCAACAATGATGTAAATCTCTTTGACACAGTGACCCTACCTGGGGCGGTCAATGAGAATCTTAAAAATGAGAAGAAAATCCTTCTCAAGGCAGGAACTTATAGCAATGACCGAACGGTTGTTAGCGTTAAAACAGACAATCAAGAAGGTGTAAAAGCGGATGATACTCCTGCCCAGAAAGAAACAGGTCCTGCCGTTGACGATAGCAAGGTGACTTATGATACGATCCAGTCTAAGGTTCTCAAGGCAGTGATTGACCAAGCCTTTCCTCGTGTCAAAGAATACACTTTGAATGGCCATACTTTACCAGGACAGGTGCAACAGTTCAACCAAGTCTTTATCAATAACCATCGAATAACCCCTGAAGTCACTTATAAGAAAATCAATGAAACAACAGCAGAGTACGTGATGAAGCTTCGTGATGATGCTCACTTAATCAATGCGGAAATGACAGTACGCTTGCAAGTTGTGGATAATCAATTGCACTTTGATGTGACCAAGATTGTCAACCACAATCAAGTCACTCCAGGTCAAAAGATTGATGATGAAAGAAAATTGCTTTCTACGATTAGTTTCCTAGGTAATGCTTTAGTCTCTGTTTCGAGTGACCAAGCTGGTGCTAAGTTTGATGGGGCAACCATGTCAAACAATACCCATGTCAGCGGGGATGATCATATCGATGTAACCAATCCAATGAAGGATTTGGCTAAGGGTTACATGTATGGATTTGTTTCTACAGATAAGCTTGCTGCAGGTGTTTGGAGCAATTCTCAAAACAGCTACGGTGGTGGTTCGAATGACTGGACTCGTTTGACAGCCTATAAAGAAACAGTTGGGAATGCCAACTATGTCGGAATTCATAGCTCTGAATGGCAATGGGAAAAAGCTTATAAGGGCATTGTTTTCCCAGAGTACACCAAAGAACTTCCAAGTGCCAAGGTTGTTATCACAGAAGATGCCAATGCTGACAACAAAGTCGACTGGCAAGATGGTGCCATTGCTTATCGTAGCATTATGAACAACCCTCAAGGTTGGGAAAAAGTTAAGGATATCACAGCTTATCGTATCGCGATGAACTTTGGTTCTCAAGCGCAAAACCCATTCCTTATGACCTTGGATGGTATCAAGAAAATCAATCTCCACACAGATGGTCTTGGGCAAGGTGTTCTCCTTAAAGGATATGGTAGTGAAGGTCACGACTCTGGTCACTTGAACTATGCTGATATTGGTAAACGTATTGGTGGTGTTGAAGACTTCAAGACCTTGATTGAAAAAGCGAAGAAATATGGAGCTCATCTTGGTATCCACGTGAACGCTTCTGAGACTTATCCTGAGTCTAAATACTTTAATGAAAATATTCTTCGTAAGAATCCAGATGGAAGCTACAGCTATGGTTGGAACTGGCTAGACCAAGGTATCAACATTGATGCTGCTTATGACTTGGCGCATGGACGTTTGGCTCGCTGGGAAGACTTGAAGAAAAAACTTGGTGATGGTCTCGACTTTATCTATGTGGACGTTTGGGGCAATGGCCAATCAGGTGATAACGGTGCCTGGGCTACCCACGTTCTTGCCAAAGAAATCAACAAACAAGGCTGGCGTTTTGCGATTGAGTGGGGGCATGGTGGTGAATACGACTCTACCTTCCAACACTGGGCAGCTGACTTGACCTATGGTGGCTACACTAATAAAGGTATCAACAGTGCCATCACACGCTTTATCCGCAACCACCAAAAAGATTCTTGGGTTGGGGACTACAGAAGTTACGGTGGTGCAGCCAACTACCCACTTCTAGGTGGATACAGCATGAAAGACTTTGAAGGCTGGCAAGGACGAAGCGACTACAATGGCTACGTGACTAACCTCTTTGCCCATGATGTCATGACCAAGTACTTCCAACACTTCACTGTAAGTAAATGGGAAAATGGTACACCAGTTACCATGACCGATAATGGTAGCACCTATAAATGGACTCCAGAAATGAAAGTTGAGCTAGTCGATGCAGCAGGTAACAAGGTTGTTGTGACGCGTAAGTCAAATGATGTCAATAGCCCACAATACCGTGAACGTACAGTAACGCTTAACGGACGTGTCATCCAAGATGGTTCAGCTTACTTGACTCCTTGGAACTGGGATGCGAATGGAAAGAAACTTCCTACTGATAAGGAAAAAATGTACTACTTCAATACGCAAGCTGGTGCAACAACTTGGACACTTCCAAGCGATTGGGCAAATAGCAAGGTTTACCTTTACAAGCTAACTGACCAAGGTAAGACAGAAGAGCAGGAACTAACTGTAAAAGATGGCAAGATTACCCTAGACCTTCTAGCAAATCAACCATACGTTCTTTACCGTTCAAAACAAACCAATCCTGAAATGTCATGGAGCGAAGGCATGCACATCTATGACCAAGGATTTAACAGTGGAACCTTGAAACATTGGACCATTTCTGGTGATGCTTCTAAGGCAGAAATTGTCAAATCACAGGGTGCAAATGAAATGCTTCGTATCCAAGGTAATAAGAGCAAGGTCAGCCTTACTCAGAAACTGACTGGCTTGAAACCAAATACCAAGTATGCGGTTTATGTTGGTGTCGATAACCGTAGTAATGCTAAGGCAAGTATCACAGTGAATACTGGCGAAAAAGAAGTGACTACTTACACCAATAAGTCACTCGCTCTCAACTATATCAAAGCTTATGCTCATAACAATCGCCGTGAAAATGCTACAGTTGATGATACAAGTTACTTCCAAAATATGTACGCCTTCTTTACAACTGGATCTGATGTATCAAATGTCACTCTGACATTGAGTCGTGAAGCTGGTGATGAAGCAACTTACTTTGATGAAATTCGTACCTTTGAAAACAATTCAAGCATGTACGGAGACAAGCATGATACAGGTCAAGGAACCTTCAAACAAGACTTTGAAAATGTTGCTCAAGGAATCTTCCCATTTGTAGTAGGTGGTGTCGAAGGTGTCGAAGACAACCGCACTCACCTGTCTGAAAAACACGATCCATATACACAGCGTGGTTGGAACGGTAAGAAAGTCGATGATGTTATTGATGGAAATTGGTCATTGAAGACAAATGGACTAGTGAGCCGTCGTAACTTGGTTTACCAAACTATTCCGCAAAACTTCCGCTTTGAAGCTGGTAAGACTTACCGTGTAACCTTTGAATACGAAGCAGGATCAGACAATACCTATGCCTTTGTAGTTGGTAAGGGAGAATTCCAGTCAGGTCGTCGTGGTACTCAAGCAAGCAACTTGGAAATGCATGAATTGCCAAATACTTGGACAGATTCTAAGAAAGCTAAGAAGGCAACCTTCCTCGTGACAGGTGCAGAAACAGGCGATACTTGGGTAGGTATCTACTCAACTGGAAACGCAAGCAATACTCGTGGTGATTCTGGTGGAAATGCCAACTTCCGTGGTTACAACGACTTCATGATGGACAATCTTCACATCGAAGAAATTACCCTAACAGGTAAGATGTTGACAGAAAATGCTCTGAAGAACTACTTGCCAACGGTTGCCATGACCAACTATACGAAAGAGTCTATGGATGCTTTGAAAGAGGCGGTCTTTAACCTCAGTCAGGCAGATGATGATATTAGCGTGGAAGAGGCGCGTGCAGAGATTGCCAAGATTGAAGCTTTGAAGAATGCTTTGGTTCAGAAGAAGACAGCTTTGGTAGCAGAAGACTTTGAAAGTTTAGATGCGCCTGCCCAACCAGGTGAAGGTCTAGAGAATGCCTTTGATGGAAATGTGTCTAGTCTATGGCATACATCTTGGAATGGTGGAGATGTAGGCAAGCCTGCAACCATGGTCTTGAAAGAACCAACTGAAATCACTGGACTTCGTTATGTTCCACGTGCCTCTGATTCAAATGGAAACTTGCGAGATGTGAAACTGGTTGTCACAGATGAGTCTGGTAAAGAACATACCTTCACAGTGACAGATTGGCCAAATAACAACAAGCCAAAAGACATTGACTTTGGCAAGACAATCAAGGCTAAGAAAATTGTCCTTACTGGTACCAAGACTTACGGAGATGGTGGCGATAAATACCAATCTGCAGCGGAACTCATCTTTACCCGTCCACAGGTAGCAGAAACACCACTTGACATGTCTGGTTATGAAGCAGCTTTGGCTAAGGCGCAGAAATTAACAGACAAAGACAATCAAGAGGAAGTAGCTGGAGTTCAGGCGAGCATGAATTATGCGACGGATAACCATCTCTTGACGGAAAGAATGGTTGCCTACTTCGCAGACTATCTCAACCAATTAAAAGATTCTGCTACGAAACCAGACGCTCCAACAAGTAGCAAGGGTGAAGAACAACCACCAGTTTTTGATGTACCTGAGTTCAAAGGCGGCGTCAATGCAGCAGAAGCAGCTGTACATGAAGTCCCTGAGTTCAAAGGTGGCGTCAATGCAACAGAAGCAGCTGTACATGAAGTCCCTGAGTTCAAGGGCGGCGTTAATGCGGTCCAAGCCTTGGTTCACGAATTACCAGAATACAAAGGTGGAGCCAATGCGGTCCTAGCGGCTGCAAATGAAGTTCCAGAGTATAGAGGTGGAGTCAATGCAGTTGAGGCCTTGGTAAATGAAAAGCCAGCCTACACAGGCGTATTGGCTACAGCTGGAGATCAAGCAGCTCCAACAGTTGAAAAACCTGAGTACCCGCTCACTCCAAGTCCAGTAGCTGAGACCAAAACTCTGGGAGCGAAAGATGAAGAAAAACTACCTGCTACAGGGGAGCACAGCTCAGAAGTAGCCCTCTTCTTAGCAAGTGTGAGTATCGCTTTATCTGCTGCTGTTCTTACGACAAAACGAAAAGAAGACTAAACAGATTTGGTTTTAGAAATCCAAAAGATCTCGAATCAAATAGGATCAAACAGCCGGAGAGGACCTCTTGGTTCTCTCCTTTTTCAAAGGAGAAATAATACCGCTTACTCATGTATGCGGATGAAAGGAATAGGAGAAAGATGGATAGACATTTTTTTGAGAAACGCTGTCACTATAGTATAAGAAAATTTGCAATCGGTGTAGCCTCCGTTATGATTGGTGCTAGTATCTTTGGCGCCAATATGGTTCAGGCGGCAGAAACAGCAACACCTTCAGAGACAGAGGGAAGTATCACTCATGTTCAAGCCTTGGATAAGTTACCAGATGATTTAGCCGCTGCGCTTGAAAAGGCAGATGCAGAAGCTGCAACAGAAGCAAGTCATGAAGAAACTCCAGCGACTGATGAGGGAACCAATCCTGCAGCAAGTGAAGAGACAAAACCAGAGACAAGTCCTGCAAGTCCCAAGCCAGTTGAAACGCCGAAACCGGTTGAAACACCAAAGGCAGAAAATCGACCTGCGGAAACTACTACACCAGCAGTAAAACCAGCTGAAAAGACAATCGAAGATAGAGAGGATATCAATCATCTCGAAGGTGCTACTGCCCAAGCAAACAACCATGAGACTGGTACCAACTTTACTGCGGATAAGGCTATCGACGGAGATGACAATACTCGTTGGGCTACAGATAGAGATGCAGTAAAACCAACTTTTGAATTAACTCTTCCAAAAACTACCCTCATCAAACATGTGGAAATAGACTGGGATCGTCGTCTTCGTAATGGGCAAAATGATCCAAATATCAAATCTTGGAGTCTCTATTACGCAGGCCAAGAAGATGTGGGGGCTAATGGAGAAAAACAATGGAAACTAGCTCATACCAAAACTGGAGAACCTGTTTTAGATGAGAAAGTTGACCTAGCTGAAAGTATTCAAGCTAAATATCTTAAGTTAGAAATTAACGACTATCAAGCGGGCACAATGGGTTGGAGAAACGTTGGCATCCAAGAAATTCGAGCTTATTCAAACGTTCCGGACCATAGTAGGGTAACGGATATCCGCCAAGTAACCGAACTAACAGTAGCAGAAGACGGACAGTCTCTTGTCTTACCAACTTTGCCAGGGAAAGTTAGCCTTATCGGAAGCAACAAGCAAGGTGTGATTGACCTTCAAAATCACATCTATAAGCCTTTGACAGACCAACGCGTCAAGGTCATGGTGCAACAAATCAGAGACAGTCATACCTTTACAAAAGAGTTTGAAGTAGTCATCAAGGGGCTACATCAGGACGAAGGTGTGGGTATGAAGCCAAAAGTAGCACCAGCTGTTCAACAATGGTATGGGAAAGAAGGCCAATCTGCTATCACTTCAGATACAGTTCTTGCGACGGGTGATTCTGGCTTTGATCAGGCTGCAACCTTCTATCAGTCAGACCTTGCCAGCCGTGGATTGGAACTAGCAACAGGTGACAAGCAGGCTCAAAAACGAATCGAATTTAAAAAGGTTGAAAACAAGGGTTATGGTAAAGAAGGGTATGGCATCACTATCCAAAATGATGTGATTACCATCGAAGCTGCCACAAACACAGGAGCCTTCTACGCCACTCGTACTCTTCTTCAAATGGGAGAAACAGACCTACAAAATGGTGAAATTCGTGATTTCCCAAGTTTCAGCCATCGTGGCTTTATGCTAGATACAGGTCGTAAATTTATCCCTTATGACACTCTTGTAGACATCATGCTCAACATGGCTTACTACAAGATGAACGACTTGCAGTTGCACCTTAATGATAACTATATCTTCCTTAAGGAACACTTGGCAGGTAAGAATTTAAGTCCAGAAGAACAACTCAAGTATGTACTTGAACACGCTAAGACTGGTTTCCGTGTGGAGACAGATATTGTTGGTAAGAATGGTCAAAAATTGACATCAGATGAGCATTATACCAAGGAAGAAATGCAAAATCTGATCAAACTTGCCAAGGCCTTGCATATCAATCTAGTGCCAGAAATTGACACACCAGGTCATGCTCTATCATTTGTCAAAGTTCGCCCAGACCTTATGTATCAAGGTAGTTTGAGAGATTATGCAGGCAAGCACAATGTTGAACGAGTTGCCATGCTGGACTTGGATACTAAGTATGAAGAAACTCTTAAATTTGTTAAATCCGTTTATGACAAACTCCTCGATGGTCCAGATGCACCACTTCATGGGGTATCAACTGTTCATATCGGAACGGATGAATACTATGGCAGCAGAGAAAGCTATCGTCGCTATGTCAATGACCTTATCAAATACATTAAAGGAAAAGGCTATACCCCTCGTATCTGGGGCTCGCTCAGTGCGAAACGTGGGAACACTCCTGTTGATTGGAACGGAGTAGAGGTTGATATCTGGAGTATCGGATGGCAACGACCAAATGAGGCCATTGCTCAGGGAGCTAAGATTATCAATATCACGGATGTACCGACCTATAGTGTGCCAAGTGGAAGCAATAGTCAAGCAGCCTACGGGGACTATGCTAACTACGAACGTCAGTACAATAGCTGGACACCGAATGATTTTAGAACAGGTGGAGGTCCACTTCTACCAGCTTCTCATCCAAGTATCCTTGGTGGTGGTCACGCAGTTTGGAATGACAATATCGACCTTCATGAGACCGGTTTGACCTCTTATGATATCTTTAAACGCTTCTTCAAGAGCATGCAAACCACTGCAGAGCGCACTTGGGGATCTGACCGTGCAGCTGCGACCTTTGCAGAACGCACCCTACCAACGAGTCCTTATGCGCCACAGTCAAATCCTGATAAAGAGATTGATCAAAGCGACTTGTTTACCATCAATCCTGAAACAGTCAAGAACTATGCAAGCAAGAAAGTGAAGACAAGCGAGCAGGGATTGGCTTTTGAGAAAGACAGCAGTATCGAAGGCTTGGCAGGTGATGTTGGTCCAAGTCATGTCTTGAAGTTTGATGTGACTGTCACTGGAGACGGGGAACAAACCTTCTCAACAAGTGGGGACAACCGTATCTATCTAGCTGATAAAGACGGCTATCTTGCTTATCAATTTGAACAGTTCCATATCCAATTCAAGAAAAAACTTGAAAAGAACAAACGTTATCAAATCTCTATTGTGACCAAACCACAATCTACAGAAGTCTATGTAGATGGTGAAAAGATTGAGCGTATTGCAAATCCAGCCCACCCTCGTTTTGCCCACAATAGCTTGGTTCTACCGCTTGAAAGCATTGGTGGTTTCAAAGGAATCTTGCATAGTGCTGAGTTGTCGGATAAACCATTTGTAAATCCTCGTTTGATTTCAAATGATAAGATTACAGCAACCGCAAGCAGTCAGCAACTTCCAGGAAACGCGACTGAAGGCGCTGTTGAAAAGGCCTTTGACAATGATCCAAATACCTTCTGGCATACTAAGTGGACTGGTGACACTGCGCCATACACCCTTACTATGACCTTGAAAGAAGCAGAAAAAGTCAATGGCTTGACGTATCTCCCACGTCCAGGTGGTGGAAATGGTGTCGTGACGCGCTACGAAATCTACGCACAAAAAGATGGCCAAATGGTCAAGGTTTCAGAAGGAAGCTGGGACAACAACGCCCAAGAAAAAACAGTCAACTTTGCGGCGGTAGATACCAACAAGATTGAGTTGAAAGTATTGGAAGGCGTTGGTGGTTTTGCAAGTGCAGCTGAAGTTCATCTATTAAAACCTGTCAAAGAAGAGCAAGAAATGCCTGCACCAAGTCAACCAGAAAAACCAACTACACCTGAAAAGCCAAAAGTAGACCAAACCGGTGATGGAACAGTTGAATTGGCAGATCAATTCACTGCAAGTAAACCAGCTAGCGAAGATAGTATTGTAGCTGCCAGCAAGAGCGCAGACTATCTCAAGAAAGAGTACAAGGTTTTCCCAACTCCACAAAAAGTGACTTATGGAGAAGGTGTCACAGCTCTTCGCAAGCAAGTCAATCTGGTCATGGGCGATCAACTCGATATCTATACTCGCAATCGCTTGAAGAGTGTTTTGCAGGACAATCAAGTATCTTATACAACTGGTAAGGCGGCAATCGCTGGCGCAACCAATATCTATCTTGGAGTGCATGGACAAGGTTCACAAGCAGAGCAAAACTTGTCCAAGGTTTCAGCAGGTCTCTTTGACAAGATTGACGCCTATGTCTTGAGCATCAAGGATAATTCGATTTCCATCGTCGGAAAAGACACTGATGCAGTTTTCTATGGTTTGACAACCTTGAAACACATGCTCAAGGAAAGCCAAGTGCCAGTCCTTCGCAATGTGACAGTAGAAGATTACGCAGAGCTCAAGAACCGTGGTTTCATCGAAGGTTACTATGGAAATCCATGGTCGAATGCCGATCGTGCAGAGCTCATGCGTTATGGTGGCGATTTGAAATTGAACCAATACTTCTTTGCACCAAAAGATGATCCATACCACAACAAGAAATGGCGTGAACTCTATCCGGAAGAAAAACTAGCTGAAATCCGTGAACTTGCTCGTGTCGGAAATCAAAGTAAAACACGCTATGTCTGGACTATCCATCCATTCATGAACAACCGTATCCGCTTTGGCAATGAAGCGCATTACCAAGAAGATTTGGCAACCATCAAGGCCAAATTTACCCAGTTGATGAAAGTGGGTGTCCGCGAATTTGGTATCCTTGCAGATGATGCTCCAAGCCCAGTCGGAGGCTACAATAGCTACAACCGCTTGATGCAAGATATGACCAAGTGGTTGACTGAAATGCAGGGAACTTACAGCGGTCTTCGTAAAGAAATGATCTTTGTTCCTGGCCAGTATTGGGGTAATGGACGTGAGGATGAGTTGAAATCCCTCAATGAAAATCTCCCAAGTTCAACATCCATGACCTTGACGGGTGGTAAGATTTGGGGTGAAGTCTCTGAAAGCTTCCTTTCAACTCTCAAAAACAATCTATCCGCAGGTGGCAAGACCTATCGCCCAGTTTCACTTTGGATTAACTGGCCTGTAACAGATAACTCTAAACAGCACTTGATTCTAGGTGGTGGTGAGAAATTCCTTCATCCAAATGTGGATCCAAGCTTGCTATCTGGTATCATGTTGAACCCAATGCAACAGTCTGAACCATCTAAGATTGCCCTCTTTTCAGGAGCTCAATACTCATGGAAACAGTGGAAATCAGAAGAAGAAGCTAAGAAAATCAATGATATTGCCTTCAACTTTGTAGAAAATGGTCATTTTGAAGATAGCAAGGTATCAGCAGCCTTCCGTGAACTTGGTAAGCACATGATCAACCAAAACATGGATACTCGTGTCGTTAAACTAGAAGAATCTGTAGACTTGGCTCCAAAATTGACAGACTTCATGACTAAGCTCAAAGCAGGTCAGGATGTGACTGCTGAACGTACAGCCTTGCGTGCAGAATTTGCCAAGATTAAAGAAGCAGCCGAACTCTATAAAGCATCAGGCGATAAAAAGATGGTTGCCCAAATCCACTATTGGTTGGATAATGCAATCGACCAAATGAATGCCCTCGATGCCTTCCTTACAGGAACAGAAGCTATGGCTACAAACGATGCTGCTAAGCTTTGGGACAGCTATTATAAAGGCTTGAAGTTCTACGAACAGTCTCAAACTCATACCTTCCATTATGTAGACCATATGGAAAAGGCTGAATTGGGTGTTCAACACATTCGTCCATTTATCCTATCCTTGAAAGAAGTTCTAGCGTCTGAAGTTCAAAAAGTCTTGCATCCAGACCAAATCATCAGCACCTTTATCACCAATCGAACAGGTGTAGAAGGTGGTTTGGCAGAAGTAACGGATGGCGATTTGGCAACTCATGCGATTATTAAATCACCAAACAGCATCAAGACAGGTGATTATATCGGTATGAAATTCAACAAGCCGGTAGCGATCCAAACCTTGACCTTTGCTATGGGAACGCAGGCTAATCCACGTGATACCTTTAGTAAGGCAGAAGTGCAATATCAAGATGAAAATGACAACTGGGTAACCTTGAAAGAGCCAAGTTATGTCGGAAATGAATCCCTGCTTAAGTTTGAGAATCTCAATATCAAGGCCAAGGCAGTTCGCATGATTGCGACAGCAGATCGCGAGAACACTTGGTTTGCAGTTCAGGAAATTGCAGTCAACCGTCCAGTTGAAAAAGCTCGTAGCCAACAAGCAACGACAGTTAGTCTAAGCTCAAACTTAGTTTACAAACTAAATACTTCAGCCCGTCAAATCACTGATGGCAAGGACAATACAGAAGCCATGATGGCAAATGCTGACGGTAGCAATACAACACCAGTAGATGCTTGGGCACAACTGGACCTCGGTGAAGTCAAGTCAGTTACTAAAGTTCGCCTTCGCCAAGGAACGGGTGATAAGCTTGCCGCAGGTGTACTTGAGTACTCTACAGATGGAACTGCATGGCAAGAGTTGGATCGCCTATCAGGAGAACAAACCAAGGAAGTGACCAGAGCTATAAATGCTCGCTACATCCGAGTCCGCAATACTAAGGCACTCGACCTCTGGTGGCGTATCCAAGACTTCTCTGTTGAGACACGCTCTGGAAACAGTGAGTTAACGGACACCAACGTCGATGCCTTGAAGGAAACGCCGGTAGTGGATAGCTTGGGACATTATGAACTTCAAATTCCAGCTGGAACTAAACTTCCTGCAAATAGCTATCTAGGTATGAAACTTGACCGTATCCATCAGGTCAATAGTATCCAGCTCCAAGGCCAAGCCAACCCAGCTCTTAGCCTTGAGTACTCTGCAAATGCGCAAGAATGGATGCCAGCTAGCCAGTTGACTGATAGATCTGCAGCAAGCCACTTAGTACGTTATGTGCGTCTGGTCAACAAAACAGATCAGGAGCAAGCTGTGACAGCCACTTCTCTCCTTGTGACGACTAAAGAAGTGCAACCAACAAAATTGGAATCAACTTCAATGGGAATTCATCCAACATACGGAAGCAATGATGTTCGTAAACTGAACAACCTAGATCAACTGTTTGATGGTGTTTACAACAACTTTGTTGAGTTTTCAGACTATGCCCGTAAAGATGGTCATGTGACCTTGAAACTTGGTAGCGAACGCACTATCAAGAAGATCAGAGCCTACATCCAAGACGGAACTCAAAACTACCTTCGTGATGGTAAGATTCAAGTCAGCCAAGACGGTAAAACTTGGACTGATGTCGTGACAGTAGGAGATGGTGTGGCCAATAGCACACACGATGATTCATTGACAGATGGTTGGACACACGATTCTAAGATGCCAGGAAATCGCTATATCGAGGGTGAATTGACGACACCAGTCAAAGCTAACTATCTCCGTGTCCTCTATACAGCGGATTATGATGCCCGTTTTGTAGGCTTTACAGAATTAGTTATCAACGATGGTGAATTTGTCAAACCAATCAATGATCCAACAGTAGAAGGAAGTAGTGGAGAAAGCCAAGGCAACCTTTATAATAATCTTGTAGACGGCAAAGTCTTGACCAGCTACAAGTCTGAAAAAGAGAAGGGCGAGTTGGTTTATCACTTGTCTGAGCCAACCAATGCCAACCACCTTCGTCTCGTTTCCAGTCTTCCTGAAGGAGCTAAGGCACGTGTTCTTGCTAGAACACTTAAGGATGGTCAAGACAGTTGGACAGACCTCGGTGCCATTACATCTAGTCTCCAAACCCTCGCTATCCGAAATGGCGGCTCTCTTCTAGACGTCAAATTAGTCTGGGAAGGCGGCAAGGCTGAGTTTTATGAATTGGCGAGCTTCTATCAAGAATTAACAGAAGAACCGATCCAATCAAGCAAGGGTGAAGAACCAGCACCCGTTCTTGAGGTTCCTGAATTCACAGGTGGTGTCAATGCAGTTGAAGCCCTAGTACATGAACTTCCAGAGTACACAGGCCCAGTAGCGACAGTAGGTGACCAAGCTGCTCCAACAGTAGAGAAACCTGAGTTCAAGGGTGGTGTCAATGCAGTTGAAGCCCTAGTACATGAACTTCCAGAGTACACAGGCCCAGTAGCAACAGTAGGCGACCAAGATGTTCCGACAGTTGAAAAACCTGAGTTCAAGGGCGGTGTCAATGCAGTGATGGCTCTAGTGCATGAATTGCCAGAATACACAGGCCCAGTAGCAACAGTAGGTGACCAAGCTGCTCCGACAGTTGAAAAACCTAAGTTTAAACTTAGCTCTCTAGCTTCCAATCAAGGTAAAACTCCAGATTATAAACAAGAAAGTGCTAGACCAGAAACAGCTGAACAAAGCTTGCCAGCAACAGGTGAGAGTCAATCTGACACAGCCCTCTTCCTAGCAGGTGTTAGCCTAGCCCTATCTGCTCTCTTTGTAGCAAAAACAAAGAAAGACTAGTATTTAGTAAAACCTCTTAACAAGATTACGAAATTCGTTTCCTATCTTTCCCAATGAGGTTTATAGTACAGAAAAAGCCTGAGAAGACATCTTCTCAGGCTTCTGTTAAGCACATAAATGCAATAGTGCTATGAAAAAAATCACCCAGAAAAATCCGGGTGATAAATGTTATGGTTGTGCTGGTTGAGGATTCTGGTTCTGGTTTTGGTTTTGGTTTTGTTGACCAGGGGTTGTATTTGGTTGCTGGTTATTGGTATTGTTGTTTGCACTATTATTCGTGCTTGGAGTAGTTGAGCTTGACTGTGAAGTTGAACTTTCTGATGTCGAGCTCGAACTTTCAGGTGTTGGTGCCTGTTGCGGAGCAGGGGCAATCCAAGCAGAACGAGCACCGTTTTTAAAGACGAACTCACCACTTCGATAGAGGCCTTCTGGCATTGTCCAGTCGCCAGGGTTGTTATCCTCAGACAGATAAGTCATCATTGAACGGTAGACCTTAGCTGCAACATAGAAGCCATCGCCAACGATAGGAGTAAGGCGGTTTGAGTAACCTGTCCATACAGCCATTGAATATTTGCGAGTATAACCAACAAACATTTCATCTGGAGCTACATAACCAGTATTTTTGATGTAGTTTTCAATTTCTTCGTCTGTATAGTTTGATGTACCAGTCTTACCAGCTTGAGGTAGCCAAGGAAGATAAGCGCCACGACCAGTTCCGTATGCCAAGACAGTCTTCATCATTTCTGTCATCATATAGGCAGTCGTCTCTTTCATGGCACGAGTACCAGAATCAGCGTATTCTTTTGAGCTACCATCACTAAATACAATCTTGTTGATATACATTGGTTTATGGTAGATACCACCGTTAGCAAAAGCAGCGTAAGCAGCAGCCATTTTCTCACTACTTGCTCCGTACTTTTTGTTTGACTCAGTCGTGTTACTTGAAATCGCGTTGGCATAGTGCATATCCGGATAGTCAATACCGATTCCATTTAGGAAGGTCTTGGCTCTATCCAAACCGACTTTATTCAAGGTTTCTACAGCAGTAACGTTCCGTGATTGTTGGAGCGCATATTGGATGGTGATATTTCCAAAATAATTTCTATCCCAGTTGTAAACAGGGGTATCTGTTCCAGGATAGTTGTATGGAACATCATGTACAATCGAAGCAGTTGAATCGTAGATATCGTACTCCAAGGCGGGAGCATAGTCTGTGATTGGCTTCATGGTAGAACCCCAGTCACGATTGGTTTCAACAGCTTGGTTGATTCCGAAGGAAACATTGCTTGATTGGTGACGAGAACCTAACTGAGCAATGACTTTCCCATTTGACACATCCACGATGGTTGAAGCCACTTGCAATTCATCGTCTGGGTAGTCGACATACTCATCAGTATTGTAGATATCCCAGAGATGTTGTTGAACTTTAGGATCAACGTTTGTGTAGACGTCCATACCAGTTGTTAAGAGATTGTAGCCTGTTTCTTGTTCGACTTGATCGATTACCTCTTTGAGATAGTTGTCCATGTATGGAGGATAACTATTAGCCGATTTTAGACTTTGAAGTCCGTCTGTAATCGGAGTATTAATCGCTTTTTCGTATTGCTCATCTGTAATGTAACCTTGCCCCTTCATCTCAGAGAGGACGAGATTACGACGCTCTTGAGCGGCTTCTGGATGCGAGTATGGATCATACTGGTTTGGAGCCTGAGGCATACCAGCAAGGAGAGCCAGTTGAGGAATACTTAAATCTTTGAGATCCTTGCCATAGTAATTCTGGGCAGCTGTCTGCATTCCATAGTTACCGTTTGACATGTAAACCTTGTTGATGTAGTAGGTCAAGATCTCTTGTTTAGTCGCTTTTTGTTCTAGCTGGACGGCTAACCAAGCTTCCTGAGCCTTACGAGAAAGAGTTTGATCAGAAGTTGACGTAGAGAAGTAAGTTAATTTAATCAACTGCTGCGTCAAGGTTGAAGCTCCTTGCAGACCTCTACCACCACGAAGGTTTCGTAGGGTAGCACCTAGGATACGGATAGTGTCGATTCCTCGGTGATTAAAAAAGCGATGGTCCTCAATCGAAACAATAGCGTTGACCAAATCTGTCGGTATTTCGTTTGCTTGGGCATTGACCCGACGTTCCGATCCAAGATCAGCGATAAGTTCATCATTGCTATCATAGATCTTACTTGACGTTGTAGCGACTAGTTTACTTTCAGAAAGTTCCGGAGCCTTGCTAACATAGTAGAGGAAGAGACCTCCGCCAAGCATTACAGCTGCGATAAATACAGTTAAGAGACTGATACTGACATACTTAGCTATTCGCAGAAAAGTTTGTTTGTTCATCTTGTTTTACCACCTAGTAAATGTTCTTTGATAATGTCGAGGTAGGGAATTTGAGGAAAGGCACCAGGCTCAATCCTATATCCATTTTCTCGAATATATCCAAGTGGCATTGACTTCTGTCCCTTATCCTGATGATAGAAACGGATGAGGTCAATAGCCGGCAATAAGTAGGTTTCTTGCTGAGAAGAAAAGTGAAGGAGTACAAAGCAGATTCCTTGCTGGGCAAGGACTTGTTCCATATGCTGGATTTGATGGAGATGAAAATTCTTCATCGGTATCGCATGTTTTTGCCTGGTTTCCTTTGCTTCAAAGTCGATGTAGTATCCATCATAAACCCCTGAATAGTCAGTAGTTGAGGCTTGTCTAAAGTAGGCTTCAACGATCTTGGCTCGACTTCGTTGGGGATAGTCGACACGTACGATTTGGATGGGAGTCGGTTTCTTGTGAATAACAGCTAACCCATGCGACAAATAGTAGTCGTTCGTAGCATTGATCATCTTTTCAAAAGACATTCCCCGATTTGCGAAATTTTTAGTTTGTGACAGGAGTGCTTGCCTCTTTTGAGATGAAATTTTATGTGGATAGTTGACCATAATTCTCCTTATTGGTACAATAACATCACTCTATTATATCATAAATTTACAAAGAAAGGGTTAAAAATGACATCAGCCTTGATTTTAGGCTATTCAGCCTTGGACCTTGGTCTCTTTAATGACAAGGATATTCGCGTTGATATTATAAAAACAGCCATTCGGAGAGACCTGGAACGTCTAGCAGAGGATGGGGTGACCTGGCTTGTCTTTACAGGGACTTTGGGCTTTGAGTACTGGGCGCTTCAGGTAGCGAAAGACATGAAAGCAGACTATGGATTTCAGCTGGCGACCATTTTTGATTTTGAAACCCATGGCAGTAATTGGAATGAAGCAAATCAAGCGAAATTGAGTGAGTTCAAGCAGGTTGATTTTGTCAAATACGCCTATCCACAATATGAGCACAAGGGACAATTACGCGATTATCAAAAATTTCTGCTGGAAAATACAGATACTTGTTATCTTTTTTACGACGAAGAAAACGAAACCAAGTTACGATATTTTTACCAAATGATGAAAAATCAAGCGGACTATGTTACAAGAAGATTAACATTTGAGGACTTGAATGAAATAGTAGAAAATTTTTCTGAAAAGTAAGCCTTTGACCTTGATTTTTACTTGTCTTTTTTTATATAATAATACTAGTAACCCAGAATGGAGAGAGACATGGCAAGTATTATATTTTCAGCGAAAGATATTTTTGAACAAGAATTTGGACGTGAAGTACGTGGATACAGCAAAGCAGAGGTAGATGAATTCCTAGACGATGTGATTAAGGATTATGAAACCTACGCAGCTTTGGTCAAATCCCTTCGTCAAGAGATTGCTGATTTGAAGGAAGAATTATCTCATAAACCACAGGTGGCTCCAACTCAACCAGACTCTATTGAAGTAACAGCTTCTACTTCAATGACAAACTTTGATATTTTGAAACGCTTAAATCGTCTCGAAAAAGAAGTATTTGGTAAGCAAATCTTAGACAACCAAGATTTATAATTGACTAAGGAATGAGTGCAATTTTTGGATAATCGCGTGAAGAGGTTCTCTTTTCATGAGGAAAGTCCATGCTAGCACAGGCTGTGATGCCTGTAGTGTTTGTGCTAGGCGAATCCATAAGCCTAGGGACGAGAAATCGTTACGGCAGTCGAAATGGCTAAGTCTTCGGATAGGTCAGAATAGGCTTGAAAGTGCCACAGTGACGGAGTCTTTCTGGAAACAGAGAGAGTGGAACGCGGTAAACCCCTCAAGCTAGCAACCCAAATTTTGGTCGGGGCATGGAGTGCACGGAAACGAACGTAGTACTCTGACTGCTAGCAGATTTATGCTGTTAGCGGTAGACAGATGATTATCGAAGGAAGTGGTCCTAGTCACTTCTGGAACAAAACATGGCTTATAGAAAATTGCATATAGGTTGGGGCTGAGAAATCTTTCTCAACCTCATTTTTTAAAGTGAATAAGAGAAAGGTCTTGCAAGACTAGAAATGAAAGAACAATTTAATTTAATCGCAACTGCTGCGGCGGGTCTTGAGGCTGTCGTTGGACGTGAGGTGCGAGACCTTGGTTATGATTGCCAGGTTGAAAATGGGCGTGTCCGCTTCCAAGGAGATGTGAAGGCAATCATCGAGACCAATCTTTGGCTTCGCGCAGCGGATCGTATCAAGATTGTAGTCGGAAATTTTCCAGCTAAGACCTTTGAAGAGCTTTTTCAAGGTGTTTTTGCTCTAGATTGGGAAAACTATCTGTCGTTAGGAGCACGCTTCCCGATATCAAAGGCAAAATGTGTTAAGTCTAAACTTCACAACGATCCCAGTGTTCAGGCTATTTCTAAGAAGGCTGTTGTGAAGAAATTACAAAAACACTATGCCCGTCCAGAAGGAGTTCCCTTGATGGAGACTGGTCCCGAGTTTAAGATTGAGGTATCTATCCTGAAAGATGTGGCAACGGTCATGATTGACACGACAGGTTCTAGCCTTTTTAAACGAGGATATCGTACGGAAAAGGGTGGGGCGCCGATCAAGGAAAATATGGCAGCGGCCATTTTACAACTATCTAACTGGTATCCAGACAAGCCCTTAATTGATCCGACGTGTGGTTCAGGAACTTTCTGTATCGAGGCGGCTATGATTGCTAGAAAGATGGCTCCAGGACTTCGCCGTTCCTTTGCTTTTGAGGAATGGAACTGGGTCAGCGATCGGTTAATCCAAGAAGTTCGCACAGAGGCGGCTAAGAAAATTGATCGTGAACTTGAGCTGGACATTATGGGCTGTGATATAGATGCTCGCATGGTGGAAATTGCCAAGGCAAATGCTCAAGCAGCAGGTGTCGCAGGTGATATCACCTTTAAGCAAATGCGGGTACAGGACTTGCGTACAGACAAGATTAATGGCGTTATCATTTCCAATCCACCATATGGGGAACGCTTGTCTGATGATGCAGGAGTTACCAAGCTCTATGCTGAGATGGGACAAGTCTTTGCACCACTGAAAACGTGGAGTAAGTTTATCCTGACGAGTGACGAAGCATTTGAAAGCAAGTACGGAAGTCCAGCTGATAAAAAGCGAAAACTGTATAATGGGACCTTAAAAGTGGATTTGTATCAATACTTTGGTCAGCGTGTCAAACGCCAAGAGGTAAAATAGAAAGGTGAACTCATGAGTAAGAAAAGACGTGATCGTCATAAAAAAGGACATCAAGAACCACAATTCGACTTTGACGAAGCAAAAGACTTGACTGTTGGTCAAGTCATTCGTAAGAATGAAGAGGTTGAAGCAGGAGTATTGCCTGAGGACAGTATCTTAGACAAATACATCAAACAGCACCGTGAAGAAATCGAAGCCGACAAGTTTGAAACTCGTCAGTTTAAAAAAGAAGAGCTAGCTTCTACTCAAAACCTAGAGGAAATGATCCAAGAAGTTCGTGAATCAAGTGAATCCTCTGATCAGGTAGACGATTCAGACCTGGTTGCTGAGGAATCTATTGAAGAGATAGATAATGATGAGACTACTCAGTTTGTTCCACCACTTCAAGATGAAGAAAGTGCTGAAATAGAGCCTCTCGTTTTAACAGAAACAGAGCCCAAGGAAATAAATGAGGAACAAGAAGAGGAGACCTATACACCTCTATCACGTTCGGCTCAAACAGAACCTGAAACAGGCTCTAAGAAGAAAGGTGTCATCATCATTACTTCTGTAGTAGCTGCAATCCTTGTGCTTGCTGGAACATATTATGTCTACCGTCAAGTATCTCGTTCAAACCAAGAGATCCAGTCTTCTCAAGCAGCCTCTTCGGATGATCAAGGGACACAAACAGCTTTGAAAGACTTCAATGATTTCTATGATACTTTCTATACAGATGCTAATAAGACAGCTCTGAAAAACAGCCAGTTTGATAAATTGAGCCAACTGAAAACCTTGCTAGATAAGTTAGAAGGTAGCCGTGATTATACACTAGCTAAGTCAAGATATGATAGTCTAGCAACTCAAATCAAGGCTATTCAAGATGTTAATGCCCTCTTTGAAAGTCCAGCTGTTACGGACGGTGTCTTGGATACTAATGCTAAGGCCAAAGCAGACGCTAAATTTACAGAAATTAAGACAGGGAACACAGAACTAGACAAACTCTTGGATAAGGCCATTAGTCTTGGTAAGAGTCAACAAACCAGTGCTTCCAGCTCAAGTTCAAGCTCTAGCACGAGTCAAGAAAGCTCAAGTTCAGCTACAGAAAGCAATGCAAGCAGTACGACACCTTCTACAAGCACTACGGCACCAGCTAGAGACACAAATGGTGGTTTGTCTGGCGATGGGGTTAATCTTCAAAGAAGTGCTAGTCGTGTACCGTACAACCAATCAGCTGTAGACGATAGCAACAACCCTGCTTGGACCTTTGCGGATGGTGTATTGGAACAAGTCCTAGCAACATCACGTGCTCGTGGCTATATCACTGGAAATCAATATATCCTAGAACGTGTCAATATCGTAAACGGAAATGGTTATTACAACCTCTATAAACCAGATGGAACCTATCTCTTCACCCTCAACTGTAAGACGGGTTACTTTGTAGGGAATGGTTCTGGTCATGCAGATGACTTGGACTACTAGGACTCCGTTACAAAATTCTTTCCTTTCATAGGTAAAAATGATAAAATAAAACATATTAAACAAGAGGAGTGTCACATGACAAAAGCTAACTTTGGTGTCGTTGGTATGGCCGTAATGGGTCGTAACCTTGCCCTAAATATCGAATCTCGTGGTTATACAGTTGCCATTTACAACCGTAGTAAAGAAAAAACAGAAGACGTAATTGCTTGCCATCCTGAAAAGAACTTTGTGCCAAGCTATGACGTGGAAAGCTTTGTAAACTCAATCGAAAAACCTCGTCGTATCATGCTGATGGTTCAAGCTGGACCTGGTACAGACGCAACTATCCAAGCTCTTCTTCCCCACCTTGACAAGGGTGATATCTTGATCGATGGAGGAAACACTTTCTACAAAGATACTATCCGTCGTAATGAAGAACTAGCAAACTCAGGTATCAACTTTATCGGTACTGGAGTTTCTGGTGGTGAAAAAGGTGCCCTTGAAGGTCCTTCTATCATGCCTGGTGGACAAAAAGAAGCCTACGAATTGGTTGCTGATGTTCTTGAAGAAATCTCAGCTAAAGCACCAGAAGATGGCAAACCATGTGTGACTTACATCGGTCCTGATGGAGCTGGTCACTATGTGAAAATGGTCCACAACGGTATCGAGTATGGTGACATGCAATTGATCGCAGAAAGCTATGACTTGATGCAACACTTGCTTGGCCTTTCTGCAGAAGACATGGCTGAAATCTTTACTGAGTGGAACAAGGGTGAGTTGGACAGCTATTTGATCGAAATCACAGCTGATATCTTGAGCCGTAAAGACGATGAAGGTCAAGATGGACCAATCGTAGACTATATCCTGGATGCTGCAGGAAACAAAGGAACTGGTAAATGGACTAGCCAATCATCTCTTGACCTTGGTGTGCCATTGTCGCTTATCACTGAGTCAGTATTTGCTCGCTACATCTCTACATACAAAGAAGAGCGTGTGCATGCTAGCAAGGTCCTTCCAAAACCAGCTGCCTTCAAATTTGAAGGTGACAAGGCTGAGTTGATTGAAAAGATCCGTCAAGCTCTTTACTTCTCAAAAATCATCTCATACGCACAAGGTTTTGCTCAATTGCGTGTGGCTTCTAAAGAAAATAACTGGAACTTGCCATTTGCGGACATCGCATCTATCTGGCGTGATGGCTGTATCATCCGTTCTCGTTTCTTGCAAAAGATCACAGATGCCTACAACCGCGATGCTGATCTTGCCAACCTTCTCTTGGATGAATACTTCTTGGATGTTACTGCCAAGTACCAACAAGCAGTGCGTGATATCGTAGCTCTTGCTGTTCAAGCTGGTGTACCAGTGCCAACTTTCTCAGCAGCTATTACTTACTTTGATAGCTACCGTTCAGCTGACCTTCCAGCTAACTTGATTCAAGCGCAACGTGACTACTTTGGTGCCCACACTTACCAACGTAAAGACAAAGAAGGAACATTCCACTACTCTTGGTATGACGAAAAATAAGTAGGTCTGCCATGGTGAAACGGATTTTATTACTTGAGAAAGAACGAAATCTCGCTCATTTTCTCAGTCTGGAACTCCAAAAAGAGCAATACCGTGTTGATCTGGTCGAGGAGGGGCAAAAAGCCCTCTCCATGGCTCTCCAGACAGATTATGACTTGATTTTACTGAATGCTCGTCTGGGGGATATGACGGCCCAGGATTTTGCAGAGAGGCTGAGTCGGACAAAACCAGCCTCAGTGATCATGGTCTTGGACCATCGCGAAGAATTGCAAGACCAGATTGAGACAATCCAGCGCTTCGCCGTTTCTTACATCTATAAGCCAGTGATTATTGATAATCTAGTAGCTCGTATTTCAGCGATTTTCCGAGGTCGGGACTTCATTGACCAACACTGTAGTCAAATGAAGGTTCCAACGTCTTACCGCAACCTACGTATGGATGTAGAACATCATACCGTTTATCGTGGCGAGGAGATGATTGCTCTGACGCGTCGTGAGTATGACCTTTTGGCCACTCTCATGGGAAGCAAGAAGGTCTTGACTCGTGAGCAGTTGTTGGAAAGTGTTTGGAAGTACGAAAGTGCGACAGAAACCAATATCGTGGATGTTTATATCCGTTATCTACGTAGCAAGCTTGATGTAAAAGGTCAAAAAAGCTACATTAAAACCGTGCGTGGTGTTGGTTACACCATGCAAGAATAGAAAAGCAGTTGCAGCTTTGTAACTGCTTTTTTTGAGAAGTTTCTATATATTGACATACAATAAAGTCTTTGCTACAATCAGTTATGGAGGAAAGATCTAATGAAAAGATTTAAAATAATGATGCAAGTTGGACTAGCCGTCTTTTTCTTTGCTTTGCTAGCGACAAGCACCGTCTTTGCGGATGATGCTGATTCAGAAGGCTGGCAATTTGTCCAAGAAAATGGTAGAACCTACTACAAGAAGGGTGATATCAAAGAAACGGCCTGGAGAGTGATTGATGGCAAGACCTATTATTTTGATCATGTATCAGGCGAGATGGTTGTTGGATGGCAGTATATTCCCATGCCAGATAAAGGTAGTACAATTGGTCCTTACCCAAATGGCATCAGATTAGAATATATGCCCATGTCAAGATGGTACTACTTTAATCAAGATGGCGTACTACAAGAGTTTGTTGGTAAGCAAGTTTTAGAAGCGAAAACTGCTACAAATATCGATAAATATCATGGTGAACAATATGATAGCCCAGCAGAGAAACGAGTCTATTATTTTGAAGACCAACGAAGTTATCACACCTTAAAAACTGGTTGGGTATATGACGACGGGCAATGGTATTATTTACAAAAGAATGGCGGATTCGAATCTCGTATCAACAGTTTAAAGGTCGGAGAACTAACGCGTGGCTGGATAAACGATGATTCGACTTGGTACTATCTAGATCCAACAACCGCTGCAATGCAAAGGGGTTGGCAATATCTTGGTAATAAATGGTACTACCTCCGTTCATCAGGAGCTATGGCGACTAGCTGGTATCAAGAAGGTTCAACTTGGTATTATCTTGATACACAAAATGGTGATATGAAGACAGGGTGGACTTATGTTGGTAACAAGTGGTACTATCTCCGTTCATCAGGAGCAATGGCGACTGGCTGGTATCAGGAAGGTTCGACTTGGTATTATCTACATACAAGTAATGGCGATATGAAGACAGGCTGGTTCCAGGTTAATGGTAAATGGTACTATGCTTACAGCTCCGGTGCTTTGGCAGTGAATACGACCGTAGAAGGCTATTCGGTCAACTATAATGGCGAATGGGTCCAATAATGAAAGAGGCGATTGTGAAGGAAACAATCGCTTTTTTTGTGAAAATATAATAAAATAGATAGGAGAAAATACTACTGTATGAAATGAGACGGTCTTTCCGTCTGGTTAAAGGAAAACATGACAAAAAAAGTTGGTGTCGGTCAGGCACATAGTAAGATTATTTTAATAGGAGAGCATGCTGTTGTATACGGCTATCCTGCTATTTCTCTGCCTCTCATAGAGGTGGAAGTGACTTGTAAGGTGGTCCCTGCTGAAAGTCCATGGCGTCTTTATGAGGAGGATACCTTGTCTATGGCAGTGTACGCTTCGCTTGAGCATCTAAATATCAAGGATGCTTGCATTCGTTGTCAGATTGACTCAGCTATTCCTGAAAAACGGGGGATGGGTTCGTCAGCAGCTATCAGCATAGCGGCCATTCGTGCGGTTTTTGACTATTATCAGGCAGAACTTCCTCATCATGTACTAGAGATCTTGGTCAATCGAGCTGAGATGATTGCCCATATGAATCCGAGTGGTTTGGATGCCAAGACCTGTCTCAGTGATCAACCTATTCGCTTTATTAAAAACGTTGGATTTACAGAGCTTAAGATGGAACTATCTGCTTATTTGGTCATTGCAGATACGGGCGTGTATGGTCACACTCGTGAAGCCATCCAAGTGGTTCAAAACAAGGGGAAGGATGCCCTACCGTTTTTGCATGCCTTGGGAGAATTGACCCAGCAAGCAGAAGAGGCAATTAGACAAAAAGATGCTGAAAAACTAGGACAAATATTCAGTCAGGCACATTTACATCTAAAAGAAATTGGTGTCAGTAGCCCTGAGGCAGATTCCCTCGTTGAAACGGCTCTGAGCGACGGTGCTCTGGGAGCCAAGATGAGTGGTGGTGGGTTAGGAGGCTGTATCATAGCCTTGGTAGCCAATCTGGACCAAGCAGAAGAACTAGCAAAACGATTAGAAGAGAAAGGAGCTGTTCAGACATGGATCGAAAGCCTGTAACAGTACGTTCCTACGCAAATATTGCCATTATCAAATACTGGGGAAAGAAAAAAGAAAAAGAGATGGTTCCTGCTACTAGCAGCATCTCTCTGACTTTGGAAAACATGTACACAGAGACGACCTTGTCGCCTCTACCAGCCCATGCGACGCCTGATGCATTTTACATCAATGGTCAACTCCAAAATGAGGCGGAGCATGCCAAAATGAGCAAAATCATTGACCGCTACCGTCCAGAAGGTGAGGGATTTGTCCGTATTGATACCCAAAACAATATGCCAACGGCAGCGGGCCTGTCCTCAAGTTCTAGTGGTTTGTCCGCCTTGGTCAAGGCTTGCAATGCTTATTTTCAGCTTGGTTTGAATCGGAGTCAGTTGGCGCAGGAGGCTAAGTTTGCCTCAGGTTCTTCCTCTCGCAGTTTTTATGGACCACTAGGTGCCTGGGATAAGGATAGTGGGGAAATTTACCCTGTAGCGACAGACTTGAAACTAGCTATGATTATGTTGGTGCTAGAAGACAAGAAAAAACCGATTTCTAGCCGAGATGGGATGAAACTCTGTGTGGAAACCTCGACGACCTTTGATGACTGGGTGCGTCAGTCTGAAAAAGATTATCAGGAGATGCTGGTTTATCTAAAAGAAAATGACTTTACCAAAGTTGGGGAATTGACTGAGAAAAATGCCCTTGCTATGCACGCTACGACAAAAACAGCATCACCAGCCTTTTCTTATCTGACGGATGCAAGCTATGAAGCCATGGACTTTGTTCGCCAGCTTCGTGAGCAAGGGGAGGCCTGCTACTTTACCATGGATGCTGGTCCCAATGTCAAGGTCCTCTGTCAGGAGAAAGACTTGGAGCATTTATCAGAAATCTTTGGTCAACGTTATCGCTTGATTGTGTCAAAAACAAAGGATTTGAGTCAAGATGATTGCTGTTAAAACTTGCGGAAAACTCTATTGGGCGGGTGAATATGCTATTTTAGAGCCAGGACAGCTGGCCTTGATAAAGGCGATACCTATCTATATGAGGGGAGAGATTGCCTTTTCTGATAGCTACCGTATCTATTCAGATCTGTTTGATTTCGCAGTGGACTTGACGCCAAATCCTGCCTACAGTTTGATTCAAGAAACGATAGCTTTAGTGGAAGATTTCCTCGCTGATCGTGGTCAGACCTTGCGACCTATTTCTTTGGAAATCCGAGGAAAAATGGAACGGGAAGGCAAAAAGTTTGGTCTAGGCTCTAGTGGCAGCGTCGTTGTCTTGGTTGTCAAGGCTCTGCTGGCTCTGTATAATCTTTCGATTGATCAGGATCTCTTGTTCAAGCTGGCTAGCGCGGTCTTGCTCAAGCGAGGAGACAATGGCTCTATGGGAGACCTTGCCTGTATTGTGGCAGAGGATTTGGTTCTTTACCAGTCATTTGATCGAAAGAAGATAGCTGCTTGGTTGGAAAAAGAAAACGTGGCGACAGTTTTGGAGCGTGATTGGGGCTTTTCTATCTCACAAGTGCAACCAGCCCTAGAATGTGATTTCCTAGTGGGATGGACCAAGGAAGTGGCTGTATCAAGTCAAATGGTCAAGCAAATCAAGCAAAACATAGACCAGCTCTTTTTAACTTCCTCAAAAGCAACGGTAGCTGCTTTGGTAGAAGCCTTGGAGCAGGGGAATACAGAAAAAATTATCGAGCAGGTGGAAACAGCTAGTCGACTTTTAGAAGGTTTGAGCACAGATATTTACACTCCTTCGCTTAGAGAGTTAAAAATGGCCAGCCAAGATTTGCAGGCTGTTGCCAAGAGCAGTGGAGCTGGTGGCGGTGATTGTGGCATTGCCTTGAGTTTTGATGAGCAATCAACTGAAACCCTAAAAAACCGTTGGGCCAATCTGGGGATTGAGCTCTTATACCAAGAAAGGATAGGACATGACGACAAATCGTAAGGATGAGCATATCCGCTATGCCCTTGAGCAGAAAAGTTTTTATAATAGCTTTGATGAGGTCGAGTTAATCCACTCTTCGCTACCACTCTATGACCTAGATGAGATTGATTTGTCTACAGAATTTGCAGGACGTAAGTGGGACTTTCCTTTTTATATCAATGCTATGACGGGTGGAAGCGATAAGGGAAGAGAAATCAATCAAAAGCTGGCCCAGGTGGCAGAAGCCTGTGGGATTTTGTTTGTGACGGGCTCTTATAGTGCAGCCCTCAAGGATCCAAGAGATGACTCTTTTTCTGTCAAGTCCAGCCATCCAAATCTCCTACTTGGAACCAATATTGGATTGGACAAATCTGTTGACCTAGGACTTCAGACTGTGCAAGCGATGAATCCTTTGCTTTTGCAAGTGCATGTCAATGTTATGCAAGAATTACTCATGCCTGAGGGAGAAAGGAAGTTTAGAAGCTGGCAATCGCATCTAGCAGATTACAGTAAGCACATCCCTGTTCCTCTTGTTTTAAAAGAAGTCGGTTTTGGCATGGATGCTAAGACCATCGAGAGAGCCTATGAACTGGGTGTTCGAACGGTTGACCTGTCAGGTCGTGGTGGAACCAGCTTTGCCTATATCGAAAACCGTCGTAGTGGTCAGCGTGATTACCTCAATCAATGGGGGCAGTCTACTATGCAAGCCCTTCTCAATGCCAAAGACTGGAAAGATAAGGTCGAACTCTTGGCCAGTGGAGGTGTTCGGAACCCACTTGATATGATTAAGTGCTTGGTTTTTGGAGCTAAGGCTGTGGGATTGTCACGAACCGTTCTGGAATTGGTTGAAACCTACTCGATCGAGGAAGTGATTAGCATCATCCAAGGCTGGAAAGAAGATTTGCGCTTGATTATGTGTGCCCTTAATTGTGCTACCATAGCTGATCTGCAAAAAGTAGACTATATTCTTTATGGTAAACTAAAAGAAGCAAAAGATCAGATGTAGAGAGGTCGGGACAAGAATCCCGCCCTTTTTTGTAGCCTTTTGTCAACTGTGGTGGGCTGAAAGAACCTAGTTTGTAGGAGCGATTTCTGTCCTATCTCCTTTTTCCATCCTTAGACCGAGGTGACTTTTTTGAATTGTGATAAAATAGAAGGGAGAGGATGCATCTATGAAAAAATTTCAAATCTTTTTATTTATCGAAGCCTGTTTATTGACGGGAGCTCTGATTTTGATGGTATCAGAGAATTTTTCGCGTTTTTTGCTGATTCTATTCCTCTTTTTGCTTTTGATCCGCTATTATACAGGTAAAGAGGGCAACAACGTTTTCCTCCTTGTGGCGACCATTCTTTTCTTTTTCATCGTCATGCTCAATCCCTTTGTGATTTTAGCTATCTTTGTGGCAGTTATCTACAGTCTCTTTCTTCTTTATCCAATGATGAATCAAGAAAGAGAGGAGACCGACTTGGTCTTTGAAGAGGTGGTGACGGTAAAAAATGAACGCAATCCTTGGTTTGGCAATCTCCATCATTTCTCTAGTCACCAGACATGTCAATTTGACGATATCAACCTCTTTCGCCTCATGGGCAAGGACACCATTCATCTAGAAAGAGTTATCCTAACCAATCATGACAATGTCATTATCCTTAGAAAGATGGTCGGAACGACTAGGATTATCGTGCCCGTAGATGTGGAAATCAGTCTCAGTGTCAACTGCCTCTATGGAGATCTAACTTTCCTCCATCAACCCAAGCGAGCCCTTCGTAATGAACATTATCATCAGGAAACCAGGGACTATCTAAAGAGTAACAAGAGCGTCAAGATTTTCTTGACCAGTATGGTTGGCGATGTGGAGGTGGTCAGAGGATGAAAAAGCAATCCTATCTGATAATCGGCCTGACTTCTTTCCTCTTTATCCTTTTTTTGACTAATAGTTTACTTGATATTTTTGAGCTAGACTGGTCCTATTTGCTACAAGATATCGAGAAAACAGAGAAACTCATCTTCTTGATCTTGGTCTTTAGCCTTTCCATGACCTTCTTTTTTGCCCTCTTTTGGCGCGTGATAGAAGAAGTCTCTCGCAGAAAAATGCAAGTCAATCTCAAGCGACTGCTAGCAGGAAAAGAGGTGGTTGCCTTTGAAGATCCAGACTTGAATGCCAGTTTCCAATCCTTGTCTGGCAAGCTCAACCTCTTGACAGAAGCTGTTCAAAAGGCTGAAAATCAAAGCCTGGTCAAGGAAGAAGCAATCATCGAGAAAGAACGGAAGCGGATAGCACGTGATCTGCACGATACAGTTAGTCAGGAGTTGTTTGCGGCCCATATGATTTTATCAGGTGTCAGCCAGCAGGCTTTGAAACTGGATAGAGAAAAGATGCAGACCCAGTTGCAAAGCGTTGCAGCCATCCTAGAAACAGCCCAGAAAGATCTGCGGGTCTTGCTCCTACATTTGCGACCAGTTGAGTTGGAAGAGAAGAGTTTGATTGAGGGAATTCAAATCCTCTTAAAAGAGCTTGAGGACAAGAGTGATCTCAAGGTTAGTCTCAAGCAGAATGTGTCTAAATTGCCCAAGAAGATTGAAGAACATATCTTCCGTATTTTGCAGGAGTTGATCAGCAATACCCTCCGCCATGCCCAGGCATCTTGCCTAGATGTCTATCTCTATCAGACAGATGTTGAATTGCAGCTGAAGGTAGTGGACAATGGGATTGGTTTCCAGTTAGGGAGTTTAGATGACTTGAGTTATGGATTGCGAAACATCAAGGAGCGGGTCGAAGATATGGCAGGAACGGTTCAACTCTTGACAGCTCCCAAGCAAGGACTGGCGGTTGATATCCGTATTCCCCTGTTAGATAAGGAATTATAAGGAGTAGAGATGAAAATTTTACTTGTAGATGACCATGAAATGGTTCGATTGGGCTTGAAAAGCTATTTTGATCTCCAAGACGATGTGGAAGTTGTGGGCGAGGCTGCCAATGGGGCTCAAGGTATTGAGTTGGCCTTGAAACTGCGTCCAGATGTCATTGTCATGGATATCGTCATGCCTGAGATGAATGGGATTGACGCGACCTTAGCCATCCTCAAAGAATGGCCTGAAGCCAAGATTTTGATTGTAACTTCTTACTTGGACAATGAAAAAATCATGCCAGTCTTGAATGCGGGTGCCAAAGGTTATATGCTCAAGACTTCTAGTGCAGACGAACTGCTCCATGCCGTTCGTAAGGTGGCTGCTGGAGAGCTGGCTATTGAACAAGAGGTCAGCAAGAAGGTTGAATACCACCGTAATCATATGGAGCTTCATGAGGAGCTGACTGCGCGTGAGCGAGACGTGCTCCAACTCATCGCTAAGGGCTACGAAAATCAACGCATTGCAGATGAACTCTTCATCTCTCTCAAGACGGTCAAGACCCACGTGTCCAACATCCTAGCCAAGCTTGAGGTCAGTGATCGCACCCAGGCTGCGGTCTATGCCTTTCAGCACCACTTGGTCGGGCAGGAGGACTTTTAGATGAGTCTTGAAGATTTACTTGTGGAGCTAGAAGCAGCAAAAGATCCGAAAAAGGCAGGCCCCATGGAAGCCTATATGCGTCATCAATTTCCCTTTTTAGGTATTGCTGGTCCTGAAAGAAATGCCCTCTACAGAAAATACTTTCCAAGTGCGAAAAAAACAAAGCTGATCGATTGGAATTTTGTAGACACTTGCTGGGAAAAGGATGCTAGAGAATACCAGTATGTGGCTGCTAACTATTTGAAAGCCATGCAGTCTTATCTAACGAAGGACGATTTGCCTGAGCTTGAGCGTCTGGTCGTGACCAAGTCTTGGTGGGACACGGTAGATATCCTAGATCGAGTAGTAGGAAGTTTGGTGGCTAACCATCCGGAACTTGAAAAAGTGCTTTTAAAATGGAGCCTATCAGACAATATCTGGCTGAGACGAGTCGCTATTGACCACCAGTTGTTAAGGAAAGAGAAAACAAATGTCCAACTGATGGAAAAGATCCTGGTCAACAATCTGGACCAGACAGAATTTTTCATCAACAAAGCCATCGGCTGGGCTCTAAGAGACTACTCTAAAACCAATCCCGAATGGGTAGCACGTTATATTGAGAAAAATAAGAAACGAATGGCTGAACTTAGTATCAAGGAAGCGAGCAAGTACCTCTAGCACTATTGAAAAGCGCATTCATTACTTGAAAAAAGTCGCTATTATATGGTATAATGGACTGTATTAAAAATTTTAAGGAGAAATGACAGAATGTCTGTATCATTTGAAAACAAAGAAACAAACCGTGGTGTCTTGACTTTCACAATCTCTCAAGACCAAATCAAACCAGAATTGGACCGTGTATTTAACTCAGTAAAGAAAACTCTTAACGTTCCTGGATTCCGTAAAGGTCACCTTCCACGCCCTATCTTCGACCAAAAATTTGGTGAAGAAGCTCTTTATCAAGATGCAATGAACGCACTTTTGCCAAACGCTTATGAAGCAGCAGTAAAAGAAGCTGGTCTTGAAGTCGTTGCGCAACCAAAAATTGACGTGACTTCAATGGAAAAAGGTCAAGACTGGGTTATCACAGCTGAAGTCGTGACAAAACCTGAAGTAAAATTGGGTGACTACAAAAACCTTGAAGTATCAGTTGATGTAGAAAAAGAAGTGACAGACGCTGATGTTGAAGAACGTATCGAACGCGAACGCAACAACTTGGCTGAATTGGTTATCAAAGAAGGCGCTGCTGAAAATGGCGACACTGTTGTGATTGACTTCGTTGGTTCTATCGACGGTGTTGAATTTGACGGTGGAAAAGGTGAAAACTTCTCACTTGGACTTGGATCAGGTCAATTCATCCCTGGTTTCGAAGACCAATTGGTTGGACACTCAGCTGGCGAAACTGTTGATGTTGTTGTAACATTCCCAGAAGACTACCAAGCAGAAGACCTTGCAGGTAAAGAAGCTAAATTCGTAACAACTATCCACGAAGTAAAAGCAAAAGAAGTTCCAGCTCTTGATGATGAACTTGCAAAAGACATCGACGAAGAAGTGGAAACTCTTGACGAATTGAAAGAAAAATACCGCAAAGAATTGACTGCTGCGAAAGAAGAAGCATACAAAGATGCCGTTGAAGGTGCAGCAATCGATAAAGCTGTAGAAAACGCTGAAATCGTAGAACTTCCAGAAGAAATGATCCACGAAGAAGTTCACCGCTCAGTAAATGAATTCCTTGGAAACTTGCAACGTCAAGGTATCAACCCTGACATGTACTTCCAAATCACTGGAACTACTCAAGAAGACCTTCACAAACAATACGAAGCAGAAGCTGAGTCACGTACGAAGACTAACCTTGTTATCGAAGCAGTTGCCAAAGCTGAAGGATTTGACGCTTCAGAAGAAGAAATCCAAAAAGAAATCGAGCAATTGGCTGCAGACTACAACATGGAAGTTGCACAAGTACAAAACTTGCTTTCAGCTGACATGTTGAAACACGATATCACTATCAAAAAAGCTGTTGAATTGATCACAAGCACTGCAACAGTTAAATAATCTTAAAAGAGAAAAAGCCCACCTGACTAGGTGGGTTTTCTGTTGCACTATTTTCCAAAAATCTCTTTGAGGTCTGCATCTGTAATCCCGATCATGGCTGGGATGCTAGACCAGTTTTCCTCGGTGATGATGTAGGATTGTTCAGAGTCACTTGGTGTGGCAGTTTCAGAGAAGGCTTGTTTGCTTTCTTCAATATTAGTTTCAATTAAATCACTGAAACGCTCAATCAGATAGGTCTTGCGGGCAGTCCCGATATGCTTGACTGCATAGTCAAAGGCCTGTAATTCGCCAAGAAGGATGAGCTTGCTCTTGGCCCGTGTGATAGCTGTGTAGATGAGATTCCGCTCCAGCATGCGCTTGCTAGCACTGGTGATGGGCAGGATGACAACAGGAAACTCACTTCCCTGAGACTTGTGGATACTCATGGCATAGGCCAGACGGATCTTGTACCATTCGTTACGTGGGTAGATGACCTCATTGCCATCAAAATCAATGACAATCTCGTCTTGTTTGGACTCGGTGTATTTTCCAGGAATCAAATCTGTAATGTAGCCTAGGTCTCCGTTAAAGACATTGACTTCGGCGTCGTTGACTAGGTGAATGACCTTGTCCCCTGTTCGATAGTGACACTGAGTTGCTTCAAAGTTCACTTGCCCCTTTTGCTGAGGATTGAGCAGGTCTTGCATGAGTTGGTTGATGGCGTCAATACCAGCAGTACCTCGATACATAGGCGCTAGCACTTGAATATCTCGAGCCGGAATGCCACTTCTGAGGGCAGCACCGAGAATTTTCTCAATGGTAGCTGGGATATGGCCACTAGCGATTTCAAAGTAGGAACGGTCTGCCTTTTTCTGGGTAAAGTCAGCTGGCAAGATGCCTTGTCGAATCTGACTCGCCAATGTAACGATAGTTGATTCTTCGCTCTGACGGTAAATCCGTTCCAAGCGGGTCTGCGGAATCAGGGATATCTGGAGCAGGTCAGCAAGGACTTGTCCGGGACTAACAGAAGGCAACTGGTCACTGTCTCCCACGATAAGGATTTTACTGTTAGAGGAGATATTGGAGAAGAGTTGGTTAGCTAGCCAAGTATCCACCATAGAAAACTCATCCACGATGATGAAGTCGGCATCTAGATAATCTTCTAGATGACTGGTATCATCGTCTCCCGTCATCCCCAAATGGCGATGTATGGTCGCGCTAGGCAAACCTGTCAATTCATTCATGCGTCGAGCTGCACGACCAGTTGGCGCAGCGAGAAGGATAGGTAAGTTGCTTTTTTTACTGAGATCAAGCCCTTCTAAGAGGGCATAAACAGCGATAATCCCATTGATAACAGTCGTCTTACCTGTACCAGGCCCACCTGTCAGGATAAAGACCTTGTTCTGGATAGCGTCGCAGATAGCCTGCTTTTGAATGTCATCGTACTTAATCCCCAGTTCTTGCTCGACAGTAGAGATATGCTTGTGAATGGTTTCCAAATCCTGATTTTTCTGCTTTTCTTTTTCAAGGATACGAACCAAGTGACTGCGAATGCCTTCCTCAGCAAAAAAGAGGCTGTTATCAAAGATTTTGGTATCAATCTGCTGGACCTTATCTTCTTCGATCAGATGAGATAATTCCTGAGCAACTTGGCTGGGATCGAGTTCCACGGGACGGGAAGACTCTAGGAGAGTCAGGGTTTGTTCCAGCAAATCTCGGGCATCCATATAGGTATCGCCCGTATCCATACAGCCTTGAAAGAGACTGTGGACAAGGCCAGCGCGGAAGCGCTCAGGAGCTTGACTTTCGATACCTAGTTCGGCAGCTAATTGGTCAGCAATGGTAAAACCCAAGCCCTTGATATCCTCAACCAGTTGATAGGGATAATTTTCAACAATATCCAGCGTTTCTTCCTTGTAAAAATCTTGAATCTGAAAGGCTAGTTTATTGGGAATGCCGTAGTTGGCCAGTTTTGCCAAGACCATTTCTGTCCCATAGTTGAGACGGAGGGTGGAGACAAAAGCCTCACGGTTTTTGGCAGAGAGTCCTGAGATGCCTTCTAGCTTTTCAGGATGTTCCAGAATTTCATCAATAGTATTGTCACCATAGCTATCGACGATTTTCTGAGCAGTTTTGAGACCAATCCCCTTGAAATGACTGCTAGAAAAGTACTTGACAAGGCCCTTGCTAGTGGGGTTTGCCCGCTCGTAACGACTGATCTGTAGCTGTTCCCCATACTTGGAGTGCTGAACGATTTGCCCCCAAAAAGTGTAGTCTTCCCCTTCAATCACGTCCGCCATGGTTCCTGTAACGATGATTTCAAAATCGTCAAAGTCCTCTGCGTCCGTATCTTCAATATCTAGGAGGAGAATGCGATAAAAATTACTAGGATTTTCAAAAATAATACGTTCAATGGTGCCTGAAAAATAAACTTCCATAGGTTTCCTTTACATGAGTTCATGAGAGTTGGACCCTTAGCCACTTTGAAAAGCTAGATTACTTTAAGGTTTTCTCTCGCAATAGAAAAAGAGACTGAGACTTAGCATTCTCGGCCTCTTCCTTATCTTAAAAAGTTCCGATACGGTTAAGTGGCCAGAAACGGAATTTTGCTTCGCCTTTGATATCGCTGGCCTTGAAGGTACCAACGTGGCGGCTGTCGCTAGAGACTAGACGATCATCACCAAGGAGAAGGTATTCGCCTTGAGGGACAGTAAAGCTAAAGCTGGTGTTGGAATTGACATCGACTGTAAAGGCCTGTGCCTTTTGAGCAAGTTCTCTAAAGTAAACTCCCTTATTGCCTTCAAATCCTTTTCCAGTATAGGTGTTTTGCAACTTTTCTGTTTTGAACAAGTTGAGGTACTCAGCTAGGTAAGGTTCATTCGTTTCTTCACCGTTGATAAAGAGTTTGTCATTTTCGTAGCGGATGGTATCTCCAGGCATGCCGATAACCCTTTTGACAATGTCTTTATTTCCTTCTTCCTCATGCGCAACCACAATGTCGAAGCGGTCAATTGGGAGATGTTTAACAACGAAGAGAACTTCTCCGTCGGCTAGGGTAGGGTCCATAGAGTGTCCTTCTACACGGACATTGCTCCAAAGAAAGATACGGCTAAGACCGACCAGTGCGATAATCAGGAAGAAAACTCCCCATTCTTTTAGAAATGTTTTAAACGAATTCATAATTTACCTTTCTAGAAGTGTTTTGGCTTTTTCAGTGTTTTTAAAATGCAGTTTGGCGCAGAAATGAAGTCCCTTCATACCATAGGCTTGAAGGATTTTGCTAGCAACCTTATCAGATGCAGCTCCAGCGCCACTTGGCAGTTGATAGCCTAGTTCTCGTCCAAGATTCTCCAAGTTTTCGAGGAAGAGTTCACGCGCGATGATGGAGCTAACCGCAACAGACAGGTATTTGCCCTCGGCTTTTTCTTCTAAGCTAATTTTGTTTGGAAAACGGTTGGCTTCTTGCGCCAAGTACTTGCCATAGTTTTTAGGACTTGTAAAAGCATCAATCACGATTTTTTCTGGCTGGACTCCTTTTTGGAGCAGGAGAAAGATAGCCTGATTGTGAAGGGCAACTTTTACAGAAACAGCATTGTAACGCTCTCCGATAACTTCATTATACTTGCTAGGTGAAAGGAGGAGCGCTTGGTGCTGGATTTTTTCCTTGAGGATAGGGGCAATCTGACGAATCTTTTTGTCTGTCAGAGTCTTAGAATCCTCCACACCGAGTTTTCGCAAGAAGTCGTGCTGGTCAGGTGTCACAAAGGAAGCCACAACAACTAGCCCCCCAAAGTAGGAACCATTTCCCACCTCATCAGTCCCAATCATAGGAAAATCTTGTCCACTGTTTTCTTGTCGAACTTGATAACCAAAGAAACTAGCGTATTGCTCAGCAGCTTCGCCCTGCAGGAGGACTTTTCCAGAAGTATAGATGGAAACCGTTGCCTGAGGCAGTCGCAAAAAATAGCGAATATAAGGATTTTTACTAGGACTGAGAGCCTTCTGATACTGACTTAAAAAGCTCTGAATTTCCTGTTCACTTGGTGTGAGTGTGATACTTGCCATAGTCTCTATTGTACCACAAAAGCAGGAGAATTGGTAAAAACTGACAAAGTTAGCGAAATTTGGTATAATATCGTGAGGTGAATTTTATGGCAAATCTAAATCGATATAAGTTTACATTCGGGAAAAAGACATTAACCTTGACAACCGAGCATGACAACCTCTTTATGGAGGAAATTGCCAAGGTTGCGACTGAAAAATACCAAGCAATTAAAGAACAAATGCCTGGGGCGGATGATGAAACCATTGCGCTTCTTTTGGCGGTCAATTGTCTGTCTACACAGCTCAATCGTGAAATTGAATTTGATGACAAGGAGCAAGAGTTGTTAGAACTCCGCCACAAGTTGATTGCTGTTAAACAAGAACAGAGCAAGATTGAGGACTCCCTATGATTTCAATCCTACTCTTATTGGTTCTGGCTTGGGGCTTTTACATCGGCTACCGTAGAGGTTTGGTCCTGCAAGTTTATTATTTCCTCGTGGCAGTGATTTCAGCTTTTGTTGCGGGACAGTTTTATAAATCACTGGGAGAACACTTCCACTTACTTGTCCCTTATGCCAATCCTCAGGAAGGACAGGGCACCTTTTTCTTCTCTTCAGACCAGCTTTTTCACCTAGACAAGGTCTTTTATGCGGGTCTCGCCTACCTTCTAGTTTTCGGGATTTGTTATAGTATCGGACGTTTTATCGGTTTGTTCCTACACTTGATTCCAACTAAAAAGCTCGATGTCAAATGGTTCCGTATCGGAGCAGGCCTTTTATCTCTATTGGTAACCTTATTTGTCTTGCAAATGGCTCTGACTATTCTTGCAACGGTGCCTCTGGCAGTCATTCAAAATTCACTCGAAAAAAGTATAGTAGCCAAAAACATCATCCAAAGTGTCCCTTTTACGACAAACCTTATCAAACAACTTTGGGTGACAAATTTAATCGGATAAAAAGGGCGGGATTTTTCCTAGCCCTTTGTTTACAGATTGGACGACTAGGGTCAGGTGAAGTCCAAAAACCTCTAGCTACTACAATCTTGTAAACAAGTATACAAGGAAAGAATATGAATACAAAAATACTAGAAACCTTAGAATTTAATAAAATCAAAGCCTTGTTTGAACCTCATCTCTTGACAGAACAAGGACTAGAGGAGTTAAAAGGCTTGGCTCCAACTGCCAAGGTGGATAAGATCAAGCAAGCCTATACAGAGATGGAGGAAATGCAAGCCCTTTTTGTGGAGCAACCCCACTTTACCATCCTAGCGACACGTGAGATTTCAGCTGTCTGCAAGCGTCTGGAGATGGGGGCGGACCTCAATATTGAGGAGTTCCTGCTCCTCAAACGAGTCTTGTTTGCTAGCAGAGAGTTGCAAAGTTTTTATGCCAATCTTGAAAATGTACGCTTGGAGCAGTTGGCGAGATGGTTTGAAAAACTACATGATTTTCCACACTTGCAAGGGAGTCTTCAATCTCTAAATGATGCAGGATTTATCGAAAATTTTGCCAGTGAAGAGCTAGCACGCATTCGCCGGAAAATCCATGATAGCGAGAGTCAAGTTCGAGATGTCTTGCAAGACTTACTCAAGCAAAAAGCGCAGATGTTGACGGAAGGTATAATCGCTAGCAGAAATGGCCGTCAAGTCTTACCAGTCAAGAACACCTATCGCAATAAGATTGCGGGTGTTGTCCATGACATCTCTGCCAGTGGTAATACGGTCTACATCGAGCCACGTGAGGTGGTCAAGCTGAGCGAAGAAATCGCTAGTCTGCGAGCTGATGAACGCTATGAGATGATTCGTATCCTGCAGGAGCTCTCAGAACGGATCCGCCCTCATGCTGCTGAGATTGCTAATGACGCTTGGATCATCGGCCATTTAGACTTAATTCGTGCCAAGGTACGTTTCATCCAAGAAATGCAAGCAGTTGTTCCTCAACTTTCAGAGAATCAAGAGATTCAACTCCTTCATGTTCGCCATCCTTTGGTCAAGAATGCTGTCGCAAATGATGTACACTTTGGTAAGGAATTAACGGCCATTGTCATTACAGGTCCCAATACAGGTGGGAAGACCATCATGCTCAAAACCTTGGGCTTGACTCAACTCATGGCCCAGTCAGGCTTGCCCATTTTAGCTGATAAGGGAAGCCGTGTCGGTATTTTTGAAGAAATCTTTGCCGATATTGGAGACGAGCAGTCTATCGAGCAAAGCTTGTCTACCTTCTCCAGCCACATGACCAATATCGTAGATATTCTTGGCAAGGTCAACCAACATTCGCTCTTATTGCTAGATGAGCTTGGCGCAGGTACCGATCCGCAGGAAGGTGCTGCCCTTGCTATGGCTATTTTAGAGGATCTTCGTCTACGTCAGGTCAAAACCATGGCGACAACCCACTATCCAGAGCTTAAGGCTTATGGTATTGAAACAGCCTTTGTGCAAAATGCCAGCATGGAGTTTGATACAGCCAGCCTGCGTCCGACCTATCGCTTTATGCAGGGAGTTCCTGGACGAAGCAATGCTTTTGAAATTGCCAAACGCCTAGGACTGTCAGATGTCATCGTCGGGGATGCCAGTCAGCAGGTCGACCAAGATAATGACGTCAACCGTATCATTGAGCAATTGGAAGAGCAAACGCTTGAAAGCCGTAAACGCTTGGACAATATCCGTGAGGTGGAGCAAGAAAACCTCAAGATGAACCGAGCACTCAAAAAACTTTACAACGAGCTTAATCGTGAAAAGGAAACAGAGCTCAACAAGGCGCGTGAACAGGCTGCTGAGATTGTGGAACTCGCTCTAAATGAGAGTGACCAGATTCTCAAGAATCTTCACAGCAAGTCTCAACTCAAACCCCACGAAATCATTGAAGCCAAGGCTGAGCTGAAAAAACTGGCTCCTGAAAAAGTCGACTTGTCTAAAAACAAGGTCCTTCAAAAAGCCAAGAAAAACCGAGCTCCAAAGGTTGGAGACGATATCGTGGTTCTCAGTTATGGCCAGCGTGGAACCTTGACCAATCATCTTAAGGACGGCCGTTGGGAAGCCCAAGTTGGTTTGATCAAGATGACCTTGGAAGAGAAAGAATTTGACCTTGTTCAGAGCCAACAAGAAGCCTCAGTCAAGAAAAAACAAGTCAATGTCGTCAAACGTGCTTCTGGCCGTGGTCCGCAAGCGAGACTGGATCTCCGAGGCAAACGGTACGAAGAGGCTATGAATGAGCTGGACGCCTTTATCGACCAAGCCCTGCTCAATAACATGGCGCAAGTCGACATCATCCACGGTATCGGTACGGGAGTCATCCGTGAGGGCGTCACCAAATACCTGCAAAGAAACAAGCATGTCAAGAGTTTTGGCTATGCTCCACAAAATGCTGGAGGCAGTGGCGCAACCATTGTGACCTTTAAAGGATAGAGAGAAGAAGGATTCACTCTTTCAGAAAAAAGAAGTGAAAAGTCAAAAAGTTTCATAGAATATATTGACAAAGGCTAACTTTTCTTGTAGAATAATAAAAAATAAAATACCAACACCGAATGAAGTTTAATAGAAGTGGAGAAAGGTTTGTTTTCCATGACTGTAAATGGACGGAACTCTGGAGAGACCGTAAAGGCACCGAAGGGGCAAGGCAGGCAACTGCTCAAACTCTCAGGTAAAAGGACAGAGCTAGGATAGACCGCTTTTAGGCATTTATCTAAGCATTCCAGAGTACATGTATCTTGCATGTGCTCTTTCTTTTGGGGTTGAAAAGATAGGAGAAGGATATGTTAGAAATGCTTAAAGCCCTTGATGCTTTCGTTTGGGGGCCTCCCCTCTTGATCTTATTGGTCGGAACGGGTATCTATTTGACCATCCGACTAGGCCTTTTGCAGGTAGCTCGTCTCCCTAAGGCCTTTCAGTTGATCTTTATCAAGGATAAGGGGCATGGCGATGTGTCGAGCTTTGCTGCTCTCTGTACGGCTCTAGCAGCCACCGTTGGTACGGGAAATATCATCGGGGTCGCAACAGCCATTAAGGTTGGGGGACCAGGGGCCCTCTTTTGGATGTGGATGGCGGCCTTCTTTGGGATGGCGACCAAGTATGCCGAAGGCTTGCTGGCCATCAAATATCGCACAAAGGATGCAAATGGAGCTGTAGCTGGAGGACCCATGCATTACATCCTTTTGGGGATGGGAGAAAAGTGGCGTCCACTTGCTATCTTCTTTGCCCTAGCGGGTGTATTGGTAGCCCTTCTAGGGATTGGTACCTTTACCCAAGTCAATTCGATTACAGAATCCATTCAAAATACAGCCCAAGTTGATCCAGCTATCACAGCTCTGATTTTATCCATCTTGGTGGGTATTGCCGTCTTTGGTGGACTCAAATCCATATCAAAAGTTTCGACAGCAGTTGTTCCTTTTATGGCTATTGTCTATATTTTAGGGACTCTTACAGTTATTCTCTTTAATATCGAGAAAATCCCAGCCACACTTGCTCTCATCTTTACTTCAGCCTTTAGTCCAGCTGCTGCGGTAGGTGGTTTTGCAGGTGCCAGTATTCGGATGGCTATCCAAAATGGTGTGGCGCGGGGAGTCTTCTCTAACGAATCTGGTCTTGGTTCTGCTCCCATTGCAGCGGCTGCAGCTAAGACAAATGAGCCTGTCGAGCAAGGCTTGATTTCCATGACAGGAACCTTTATTGATACCCTTATTATCTGTACTCTGACAGGTCTAACAATCTTGGTAACTGGGGTTTGGAGTGGTGATTTGAATGGGGTTGCCTTGACCCAGTCAGCCTTTTCAACAGTTTTTTCACATTTTGGACCTTCCCTCTTGACCATTTTCCTTGTACTCTTTGCCTTTACGACGATTCTCGGATGGAACTATTACGGAGAACGCTGTTTTGAGTTTCTCTTTGGTGTTCGTTTTATCTGGCTTTACCGTGTAGTCTTTGTAGTCATGGTCTTGTTGGGAGGATTTATCGAGTTGGATATGGTCTGGATTATTGCAGATATCGTCAATGCCTTGATGGCTTTACCAAACTTGATTGCCCTCTTAGTCTTGTCGCCAGTCGTCATTGCTGAGACTAAAAAGTATTTTAAACACTAACCCAATCACACTTTTAGTGTGATTTTTTTCATTTCATAGACATTTCCTATCAAGGCGATTGAAAATATATATTATCCAAGGGGGAAATTCTATGATAGACTAAATGACAATAAAATGAAAAGAGGTTTCTTATGACAACATTTACCATCCACACAGTAGAATCAGCACCAGCAGAAGTAAAAGAAGTTCTTGAAACAGTACAAAAAGACAACAACGGCTATATTCCCAACCTAATCGGTCTCTTGGCCAATGCCCCAACCGCGCTTGAAGCCTACCGAACTGTCGGAGCTATCAACCGCCGCAATAGCCTGACACCAGTGGAACGCGAAGTAGTACAAATCACAGCTGCCGTAACCAATGGTTGTGCTTTCTGCGTCGCAGGTCACACAGCCTTTTCAATCAAACAAATCCAGATGAATGATGATCTTCTACAAGCTCTCCGCAACCGCACTCCGATTGAAACAGATCCTAAATTGGACACCCTAGCTAAGTTTACCTTGGCGGTCATCAATACCAAAGGGCGTGTAGGAGATGAAGCCCTTAGTGAATTTTTGGAAGCTGGCTACACGCAACAAAATGCCTTGGATGTGGTTCTCGGTGTTAGTCTTGCTAGCCTTTGCAACTATGCTAACAACCTAGCCAATACGCCAATTAATCCAGAATTGCAACCTTATGCATAAAAGGAGGAAAGAGTATGGGATTTTTTTCCGAAGAGTTTTTGAGCTGGTTGGACCAGCATGCTGATGAAATTGATAAACAGTCTTGTGAGGCTGGAGAGCAACTGATTGAAAGGATTGCAGCAGAAGGAGCTTTTCGTGTAGGTGTTCCAGAATCTCTCGGCGGTTCAGACGGAAGCGATCAAGATGTCATTGATATCCTTGCAGAACTTGCACAACATTCCTTGACGGCCTCCTTTATTTCTTGGGGACAACGCACCCTAATTGACAATATTCTCCATTCAGAGAATTCCTATTTGAAAGAAAACTATCTGGAAAAACTCTTGTCTGGTGAATATGCAGGCGCAACTGCCTTGTCTAATGCGGTCAAGTATTTATCTGATTTAGAAGAGCTGAATGTTTATATCATCGAAGAAAATGGACAATTTTATCTAAAAGGGCGACTGCCATGGGTAACCAATGCCCGTAGAAATCGTTTCTTAACCATTTTTGTAGCAGGTTTTGCTGATGATCCAAGTAAAAGTTATGTGGTGGCTGTGCCATCAGATGCAGAGAATTTTAGTCGTTCGGAAGACTTAGAATTCGTTTCTCTTCAGGGAGGAAACACGGCTGCTTTGACCTTTAATCGGGTTCCTTTAAAAGAAGAGTGGATTCTATCCAAGAACGCTAAAGAATTTTTAACTCAAAATCGTCCCGCATTTTTAGGTTACCAATTTGGTTTGGCTTTTGGTTTAGCTGAACGCTCTCTATCAGAAGTAGAAAAAGAATTGGGGAAACGAAGTGTATTAACAGATGAATGGCAATATCAGGTAGAGCAGTTAGATGCTATTCGACAAGCTCTTTATCAGGGATTGTCTGACCGGTCTTATTTCGTTACCAATCCGCGTGAACTCTTTCAGTTAAGAATAGACATTGTGGACATAGTTGCTCAAAGTCTGCTATTAGAGTTACAAGCTGGTGGAGGTAGAGGCTACTTTAGCAAATCAACATCTGGTTTTATCCGTCGTTGGAATGAAGGAGCCTTTCTTCCGATTGTTTCTCCAAGCGCTGTTCAGTTGCGCCATATCTTAGCAACGAGTTAAAAAATAGTAGAATAAAAACGAAGTTTGAATTTCCAACTTCGTTTTTTAAGTCCTCATTTAAGCGCTTTTATGCTATACTGAAATTAACATGATTATTGGAGGTTAGGATGAAAAAACTCCCCTTAGTATTTTCAGGTTGTTTGCTAGGTTTGGCAGGAGCTGGGAATCTCGTTTTAGATATGTTGCCGATTCTGTCCTATATATTGAGTCTGACAGGTTTGATTTTGTGGGTTTACTTTTTAATTTTGCATCTGTTTAATTGGAAAGAAACCAAGCAAGAATTGACCAAGCCCCCTCTTTTGTCAGGAATGGCAACCTTTCCCATGGCTGGGATGATTTTATCGACCTATGTCTTTCGCGTATTCCCTGCTCTTTCTTTGCTAGCACAAGGAATCTGGTGGTTTTCCTTTCTCTTGGATTTGACTTTGATTGCTACTTTTACCATCAAATTTGCCTGTCCGGGTCGGAGGGTCAATGCGACTCCAAGTTGGACGGTACTCTATGTGGGAATAGCAGTAGCAGCCTTGACCTATCCTCTTGTCGGAATCATTGAAATTGCCTATGCAACCTTGATTTTTGGTTTTGTCTTGACCTTCTATCTCTATCCGCTTATTTATAGCGATTTAAAGAAAGATCCACTCCCAGTGGCCTTGCTTGGACAGGAAGGAATCTACTGTGCTCCCTTTTCCCTACTCTTAGCTTCTCTAGTTCGAGTTGGAGGAGCAGGCCTACCGACTTGGCTCTTGATTGTCATGATTTTGGCATCTCAGTCCTTCTTTTTCTTTGTTTTAACTCGCCTACCTAATATTTTAAAACAAGGCTTTCAACCAGCCTTCTCAGCCCTCACCTTCCCAACCATTATCACAGCTACTTCGCTCAAGATGGCTCAGGGAATTTTGAAACTTCCATTTCTGGATTATCTGGTATTGGCTGAAACCGTTATTTGCCTCACTATTTTATTCTTTGTCTTGGGTGCTTATCTGATTTGGTTACGAAAAAAGGTCTAGCTATTTTCTAGCTAGGCCTTATTTTTTATGGTTTGATAACTTCAGCTCCACCCATATATGGACGAAGTGCTTCTGGAATGGTTACAGAACCATCTTCATTTTGGTAGTTTTCAAGAATGGCAGCCACTGTACGTCCAACTGCAAGTCCAGAACCATTCAAGGTGTGGAGAAGTTTCACCTTGCCATCTGCTTCATCACGGTAACGGATTTGGGCACGACGGGCTTGGAAATCTTCTGTATTTGAACAGCTTGAGATTTCACGATAGGTATTTTGGGCTGGAATCCAAACTTCCAAGTCGTAAGTCTTAGCAGCTGAGAAGCCCATGTCCCCAGTAGAGAGGGCAACGACACGGTACGGAAGATTGAGTTTTTGAAGGATGTTTTCGGCGTTTGCTGTCATTTTTTCCAATTCTTCGTAAGATTCTTCTGGTTTGGCAAATTTGACCATTTCAACCTTGTGGAATTGGTGCAGACGAATCAAGCCACGTGTATCACGACCAGCTGAACCAGCCTCAGAACGGAAAGATGGACTCATAGCGGTAAAGTAGATTGGTAGGTCTTTACCGTCAAGGATTTCATCGCGATAGTAGTTTGTCAAAGGCACTTCTGCGGTAGGAATAAGGACATAATTAGTGTCTTTCAATTCAAAAGTGTCTTCCTTAAATTTTGGATATTGACCAGTACCAAACATTGAGTCATGGTTAACAATGTAAGGTGTGATAACTTCCGTATAGCCTTCTTTACCATGCTCATCCAACATGAAGTTGTAGATAGCACGTTCCAAACGAGCCCCAAGTCCTTTATAGAAGAGGAAACGAGCGCCCGTTACTTTACCGCCACGTTCCCAGTCAAGGATACCAAGGTCTTCACCAAGATCCCAGTGAGCTTTTGGCTCGAAGTCAAACTCACGTGGAGTCCCCCAACGACGGACTTCCACATTGTCATCTTCATCAGCTCCAACAGGAACACTGTCAGCAGGGATGTTTGGAAGAGTAGTGGTAAATTCTGTCAATTTAGCATCGATGTCTGCCAATTCAGCATCCAAGGCTTTGACTTCAGCAGATAGGGTTTGCATCGCAGCAATCTTATCATCGGCATTTTCCTTGTTGCGCTTGGCTTGGGCAATCTCAGCAGAAACTGTGTTACGTTCTGCTTTGAGCGTTTCAACCTTGACCAAGATGTCACGACGTTTAGCATCGATTTCTTTCATCTCATTTAAGATAGCAGCATCTACACCACGTGTAGCTAATTTTTCAGCGACAGCATCAAAATCTGTGCGAATACGTTTAATATCTAACATAAGAACTCCTTTATGAAAAAAGCACACCTGACAAAGTGTTGGAGTGGCAGGGCCACGGTTCCATCCAACTTCACAGGTGTGCACTTGATTCTGTATTTAATTGTGAACAACGGTAGAATTTCACCTATCCCTCCTATCTGCTCGCAGCACCCGCAGACTTTCTGAAAGAAGGAAATAACTTACTTATCCGTTGCTATGATTATACTAAAGTTTCTACTTTTTTGCAAATAGATTTTTAAGTTTTTGTCCAATGGTCTGGAGTAGAGTCGGAAGTTTCACAACCTTGTCGTTTCCTAATTTTTTCCGAGCGATTTTGAGGATAGCTCCAGAGTCTTTTGAAGCAAAAAGGAATTTTCCTTGATCAGTGAAGACTTCAAAGTGACGGCTGATCTTGCGACCACTTACATTAGCTCCTATTTGCTGAATGCTGGACCAAGGGATTTGTATATATTGTTCGACATTGACATCAGGATAAAACTCTAAGGCTTGATCCCCGATTAAAAATTTTCCAACTTTTCCAGAGATAGAGAGGTAAGATGTCCCAGTGGTTTGGAGGTTAATGACTTGATTGAGTGATTGGGCCATGATTAGTCTTCCTTACTTTCACCAAAAAAGGCATGATAGAGAGCCTTGATAGCTGCTTTTTCTTGCTCTTTATTGACAACAAACATTATGGAAACTTCACTTGAACCTTGGGACATCATCTGGATGTTGATTTTATCCTCAGACAAAGCACGTGTTGCAGTAGCAGTTACCCCGATATGGCTCTTCATCTTTTCTCCAACAATCATAATGATGGAAAGGTCATGTTCGATTTCAGCATGGTCCACTTCAGCTTTTTGAACGAGTTGACGTAGAATTTCTTCTTCTTTGATAGGAGTTAATTCACGGGAGCGGAGGATGATTGAAAGATCGTCGATACCTGTAGGCATGTGTTCCCAACCGATGTTGAGGTCCTCAAGGATTTGCAGAACCTTGCGACCAAATCCGACTTCGCGGTTCATGAGGTATTTAGACATGTTTATGCTGACGAATCCTGAGTCACCTGCAATCCCTACTACTGGGAATTTATCACTACTGTGTTCTAAAACAATGCGTGTTCCTGGGTGGTCAGGGTTGTTGGTATTCTTGATGACAAGAGGAATTTTTCCTCGGTAGGCAGGAAGAAGGGCTTCGTCATGAAGAACTGAAAATCCAGCGTAAGCCAACTCACGCATTTCACGGTAGGTTAATTCAGGAATGGAGTGCGGTTGGTGGATAATACCAGGATGGGCAGCAAAGATACCATCTACGTCTGTAAAGTTCTCATAGAGATCAGCCTTAACACCTGCTGCAATGATAGAACCTGTAATATCTGAACCACCACGTGAAAAAGTACAGATTTGATTTTCCTTAGTCACACCAAAGAAACCAGGGATAACAAGGACTTCGGTGCTATCAGCCAAGCCTTCAATCTTGTCATAACTAGATGGAATGATACGTGCGTTTCCTGGTTCACTTGTGACAACAATTCCAGCTTCTCTTGGGTGAACATAGCGTGCATCAATGCCGTTTTGGTTAAAGTAGGCTGCAATCAATTTGGCATTGTTATTTTCTCCAGCCGCTAGGAAGGTATCATAGAGAAATTCATTGTCCTCTATAGGAAGAGTTGCCAAGGCTCGAATACTTTTAGAGATTTTTTCTAAAACAGCAGGTTTTAACCCTAGTTCACTAACCATAGCGGCATAACGATCAATGATCCAGCTTTGGCTAGCACTGATGTCATTTCCAGCCACATAGTCACGATAGTATTTGATCAAGGCATCGGTCACCTTGCTATCTTCAGCATTGCGTTTGCCGGGTGCAGAAACGACTACAAAACGGCGTTCTTTATCACTTTTAACGATGTTTAAAACTTTTTCTAACTGACCAGCAGAGGCAAGCGAGCTTCCGCCAAATTTTACAACCTTCATAAGGACTCCTCAAGTAAGTATTTTATACGATTATAGCAGAAAGAGGGGCATTTTTCAATGAAGAAAATAACTTCCTATTATAATAGAAGAAAACACTAACTTATTCTGAAAAGTAATAACCGTTTAAAAGTAAGGGCGTCAAATTTTACTCACACTCATAAATGATGGGTGAATAATCAGCTGAGACACTTTCCTTTAGTTTTTCCTTGCCTCTTTATCCAAAAAAAGGTATACTTTGATGATGAAACAATTTCATTGTCTTATAAAAGAAAAGGAGAAGCTATGAATCATATCTTATATCAGATCGTAGATGATCTGGCTATCATTACTTTGAATCGTCCCGAAGTGGCAAATGGTTTTCATATCCCAATGTGTGAGGAAATTTTAGAAGCTTTGACTCTAGCGGAGCAGGACCAAGCTGTGCAGTTCATCTTGATTAATGCGAATGGGAAGGTCTTTTCAGTTGGAGGAGACTTGGTTGAGATGAAACGAGCAGTAGACGAAGATGATATTCCTTCACTGACAAAAATTGCTGAGTTAGTTAATACAATTTCCTATAAGATCAAGCAAATACCCAAGCCAATTTTGATGGAAGTAGATGGAGCCGTTGCAGGAGCTGCAGCCAATATGGCTGTAGCGGTTGATTTTTGTATAGCAACAGACAAAGCCAAGTTCATTCAAGCCTTTGTAGGGGTTGGCTTGGCTCCTGATGCAGGAGGTATTCATCTCTTGAGTCGTAGCATCGGGGTAACACGGGCTGCACAACTTGCCATGACAGGTGAAGCCTTGACTGCTGAAAAAGCGCTAGAATGGGGCGTGGTATACCGTGTTTGTGAAGTTGACAAATTAGAAAAAACAAGAGAACAAGTTCTGAAAAAATTAAGAAGAGGTTCAGCAAACTCATACGCAGCGATTAAAAAGTTAGTTTGGGAAAGTCAATTTAAGGATTGGCAGAATTATGCCGAATTAGAATTGGAATTACAAGAATCGTTATCTCTAACTGAAGATTTTAAAGAAGGAGTTCGAGCACATTCTGAAAGAAGAAGACCAAAATTTACAGGAATGTAAAAAATACTTGCACAATTTTTTGAAGTTTGATATACTTCTTTTATCAAATGCTTTGATTGTGAAAGTTTTTTAGAAGGAGGGAAACGATTTGGACTACCAACAAGTAAATGATTATCTAACATCTATTTTCAACAATGTCCTTGTGATCGAGGAGGTTAGCTTACGAGGTAGTCGATTCAAAGACATCTCCATCAAAGAAATGCACACGATCGATGTGATTGGGAAGTTCCCGGAGGCAACGCCAAGTAAGGTTTCAAAAGAACTGATGGTAACTCTTGGGACAGTGACGACGAGTTTGAATAACCTGGAGAGAAAAGGTTATATTGAGCGTATTCGTTCTGACCAAGACCGTCGAGTGGTCTATCTGCATTTGACAAAGCAAGGTCGTTTGGTTCACCGTCTTCATAAACGGTTCCACAAGGCTATGGTCGAAAAAATCATCGATGGCATGAGCCCTGAGGAAAAAGAAGTCATGGGCAGAGGCTTAACGAACCTTTATCAATTTTTGGAGGATTTGAAATAATGGCTTTTGCAAAAATAAGCCAGGTTGCTCATTATGTTCCAGAGCAAGTGGTCACTAATCATGACTTAGCCCAAATCATGGACACAAGCGATGAGTGGATTTCAAGTCGGACAGGAATTAAACAGAGACATATCTCAAAATCAGAGTCTACAAGTGACTTGGCAACAGAAGTTGCTAAGAGCTTGCTGGCTAAAGGGAGCTTAACAGCGGATCAGATTGATTTTATCATTGTAGCGACGATTACCCCAGACTCGATGATGCCTTCCACAGCAGCTCGAGTTCAGGCAAATATCAGAGCGCATAGAGCTTTCGCCTTTGATTTGACAGCAGCTTGCAGTGGCTTTGTATTCGCTCTCTCGACTGCAGAAAAGTTTTTAAGTTCTGGACAGTTCAAAAAAGGGATTGTTATCGGGGCTGAGACCTTATCTAAGGCAGTTGATTGGTTAGATCGTTCGACAGCTGTTCTCTTTGGGGATGGTGCTGGTGGGGTTCTCTTGGAAGCGAGCGAAATACGTCACTTCCTTGTGGAAAGTCTCTATACAGATGGATCTCGGAGCGAGTGTTTGACCTATGGTCAAACGGCTTTGGCTTCTCCTTTCTCAGATCAAGAAGCAGTTCCTGCTTTTTTGAAGATGGATGGACGAGCAGTTTTTGATTTTGCAAATCGTGATGTTGCTAGATCAATCAAAGAAACCATTGAAAATGGTCCAATCGCAGCATCGGAATTGGATTATCTCTTGCTTCATCAGGCAAATATCCGCATTTTGGATAAGATGGCTAAGAAGATTGGCGTAGACCGAGACAAACTTCCTGCCAATATGATGGAGTATGGAAATACCAGTGCAGCAAGTATCCCGATTTTGCTCTCAGAGTGTGTGGAGAATGGCATGATTCGTTTAGATGGTAGCCAGACGATTCTCCTATCAGGCTTCGGTGGAGGTTTGACATGGGGCACACTCATTCTTACAATCTAGGTAATCATGTGGTAAACACATAGTTATAAATTTTTTATATTTTAAAGGAGTCCTATCATGGCAGTATTTGAAAAAGTACAAGAAATTATCGTTGAAGAACTTGGGAAAGACGCATCAGAAGTAACACTTGAATCTACTTTTGATGATTTGGATGCAGATTCATTGGACTTGTTCCAAGTAATCTCTGAAATCGAAGATGCTTTCGATATCCAAATCGAAGCAGAAGATAACTTGAAAACAGTTGGTGACTTGGTTGCCTACGTTGAAGAGCAAACAAAATAATTAACATATTACTAGAAGGAGTAGGGGAAACCCACTCCCTCTTGTTTAGGTAATAGTTTGAAACTCAAATGATAAACTCATCGAACTATTACGTAAGCAAGGAATGATGGAGGCACTATGAAAACACGTATTACAGAATTATTGAACATTGATTATCCTATTTTTCAAGGAGGAATGGCCTGGGTTGCAGATGGTGACTTGGCTGGTGCAGTATCAAAAGCTGGTGGTCTAGGGATTATCGGTGGTGGGAATGCACCTAAAGAGGTCGTAAAGGCTAATATCGATAAAATCAAATCACTTACGGACAAACCTTTTGGTGTCAACATCATGCTCTTGTCACCTTTTGTAGAAGACATCGTTGATCTCGTGATTGAAGAAGGGGTCAAGGTTGTTACAACTGGTGCAGGAAATCCAAGTAAATACATGACTCGTTTCCATGATGCAGGAATTACAGTTATTCCCGTTGTTCCAAGTGTTGCTTTGGCAAAACGCATGGAAAAAATTGGTGCAGATGCGGTTATTGCAGAGGGAATGGAAGCCGGTGGGCATATTGGTAAATTGACGACGATGACCTTGGTTCGCCAAGTTGCTGCAGCTGTTTCAATTCCAGTTATCGCAGCTGGAGGAATTGCGGACGGTGAAGGTGTCGCTGCAGGCTTTATGCTTGGTGCTGAGGCCGTTCAAGTTGGTACGCGTTTCGTAGTAGCTAAGGAATCTAACGCCCATCCAAAATACAAGGAAAAAATCTTAAAAGCGCGTGATATTGATACGACTATTTCAGCTCAACACTTTGGACATGCTGTTCGTGCCATTAAAAACCAATTGACACGTGACTTTGAGCAGGCTGAAAAAGATGCCTTTAAACAAGAAAATCCAGATTTAGAAATCTTTGAACAAATGGGGGCTGGTGCTCTTGCTAAAGCCGTTGTTCATGGAGATGTAGAAGGTGGATCTGTCATGGCAGGTCAGATCGCTGGTTTGGTTTCTAAAGAGGAAACTGTCGAAGAAATCCTAAAAGATCTATACTATGGCGCAGCCAAAAAAATTCAAGAAGAAGCCTCTCGTTGGGCAGGAGTTGTAAGAAATGACTAAAACAGCCTTTCTATTTGCAGGTCAAGGTGCTCAGTATCTAGGAATGGGGCGTGATCTCTATGATCGCTATCCTATCGTCAAGGAAACAATTGACCAAGCCAGTCAGGTTTTGGGTTATGACCTTCGTGACTTGATTGATAAGGAAGAAACCAAGTTAAACCAGACTCGCTATACGCAACCAGCAATTTTAGCGACTTCGGTTGCTATTTACCGACTATTGAAAGAAAAGGGTTATCAGCCAGATATGGTAGCAGGATTGTCTCTTGGGGAATATTCTGCTCTTGTAGCAAGTGGTGCCTTGGACTTTGAGGATGCAGTTGCCTTGGTTGCTAAGCGTGGTGCTTATATGGAAGAATCTGCACCTGCAGGCTCTGGAAAGATGGTTGCGGTCCTTAATACTCCAGTTGAAGTAATTGAGGAAGCTTGTGAAACAGCCTCTAAAATTGGAGTAGTGACTCCAGCTAACTACAACACCCCAAGCCAAATCGTTATCGGTGGTGAGGTGGCTGCGGTTGACCACGCAGTTGAACTCTTGCAGGAAGCAGGAGCAAAACGATTGATTCCTTTAAATGTATCTGGTCCTTTCCATACAGCCCTTCTTGAGCCAGCCAGTCAGCAACTAGCTGGAGCTCTTGAGGGAGTGAGTTTCTCTGACTTTACTTGCCCACTAGTCGGCAATACGGAAGCTGCTGTTATGGAAAAAGATCGAATCCAAGAGCTTTTAACGCGTCAGGTCAAAGAACCTGTTCGTTTTTATGAAAGTATTGCTGTGATGCAGGATGCTGGGGTAACCAACTTTATTGAAATTGGTCCTGGTAAGGTCCTATCAGGCTTTGTCAAAAAAATCGATAAAACAGCTAAGCTAGCTAACGTTGAAGACCAAGCAAGCTTGGATGCTTTGTTAGGAAACTAATGATCCCTTCTCCCACAAAATACAACAGGAAACAGGAGAGATAGAATGCAACTTACAAATAAAAATGTCTTTGTAACAGGTTCAAGTCGTGGTATCGGACTTGCCATTGCTCACAAATTTGCCCAACTAGGCGCTAATGTAGTTTTGAATAGTCGAGGAGCAATCTCAGAAGAATTGCTGGCTGAGTTTTCAAACTATGGTGTCAAAGTAGTACCGATTTCAGGTGATGTTTCAGACTTTGCAGATGCCAAGCGTATGGTAGATCAAGCGATTACAGAACTCGGTTCTGTTGATGTCTTGGTCAACAATGCTGGAATCACTCAAGATACGCTTATGCTCAAGATGACCGAAGAAGACTTTGAAAAAGTGATTAAGATTAACTTGACAGGTGCCTTCAACATGACGCAAGCAGTCTTGAAACAGATGATCAAGGCACGTGAAGGTGCGATCATCAATATGTCGAGTGTGGTCGGTTTGATGGGAAATATCGGACAAGCCAACTATGCGGCTTCCAAAGCTGGTTTGATTGGTTTTACCAAATCAGTAGCGCGTGAGGTTGCCAATCGCAATGTGCGTGTAAATGCTCTTGCACCAGGGATGATTGAGTCAGATATGACTGCTGTTTTGTCTGATAAGGTCAAGGAAGCGACATTGGCCCAAATCCCAATGAAACATTTTGGACAAGCAGAACATATCGCAGATGCTACAGTGTTCCTGGCTGGACAGGATTATTTGACTGGACAAGTTCTCGCTGTTGATGGCGGACTTAGCATGTAAAAAAATAAGGAAAGATATAGGTAAGACAGATGAAACTAAATCGAGTTGTAGTAACAGGTTACGGATTGACCTCTCCTATCGGAAATACTCCAGAAGAATTTTGGAACAATTTGCAAACTGGGAAGATTGGAATTGGAGAAATCACTAAGTTTGACCACAGCGAATTTGCTGTGCACAATGCGGCAGAAGTTCAAGATTTCCCATTTGATAAATACTTTGTCAAAAAAGATACCAACCGTTTTGACAACTATTCTTTGTATGCCTTGTATGCGGCTCAAGAAGCGGTGACAAATGCAAATCTTGATGTAGAAGCAATTGATAAAGATCGCTTTGGTGTCATCGTGGCTTCTGGTATTGGAGGAATTAAAGAAATCGAAGATCAGGTTATCCGTCTTCATGAAAAAGGTCCAAAGCGCGTTAAACCAATGACACTTCCAAAAGCCTTGCCAAATATGGCTTCAGGAAATGTTGCCATGCGTTTCGGAGCAAACGGTATCTGTAAATCAATCAATACAGCCTGTGCCTCATCAAACGATGCCATTGGGGATGCCTTCCGCTCTATCAAGTTTGGTTTCCAAGATGTCATGTTAGTTGGTGGATCAGAATCATCTATCACTCCTTTTGCCATCGCTGGTTTCCAAGCATTGACTGCCCTATCAACTACGGAGGATCCAACTCGTGCTTCTATCCCATTTGACAAAGACCGTAATGGTTTTGTGATGGGAGAAGGTTCAGGGATGTTGGTTCTTGAAAGCCTTGAACATGCTGAAAAACGTGGTGCAACTATCTTGGCTGAAGTAGTTGGTTATGGAAATACCTGTGATGCTTACCATATGACTTCACCTCATCCAGAGGGTCAAGGTGCAATTAAGGCTATGAAGTTGGCTTTGGAAGAAGCAGAAATTTCTCCAGAGCAAGTGGCTTACGTCAATGCCCACGGAACTTCAACTCCTGCTAATGAAAAAGGAGAAAGTGGTGCGATCGTAGCTGTCCTTGGTAAAGAAGTACCTGTATCTTCAACCAAGTCCTTTACAGGACACTTACTTGGTGCTGCAGGAGCAGTAGAAGCCATCGCTACCATCGAAGCCATGCGTCATAACTATGTACCAATGACAGCTGGAACAAGTGAGTTGTCAGACTATATCGAAGCGAATGTCGTTTATGGACAAGGCTTGGAGCAAGAAATCCCTTATGCAATTTCAAACACTTTTGGTTTTGGTGGACACAATGCGGTTCTTGCTTTCAAACGTTGGGAGAATAAATAATTATGAATTTAAATGAAATCAAGGACTTGATGGCTCAGTTTGACCAATCAAGTTTGAGAGAATTTTCTTATAAAAACGGAACGGACGAATTGCAGTTCAGTAAGAATGAAGCAAGAATGGTTTCTGAAGCACCAGCTCAAGTTGCTCCAGTGCCAACTGCAGTAGTTGCAAGTCCGGTGGTTTCTGCCCCTTCAACTCCAGTTGAGAGTGCAGTGGAAGAAGCACCAGCACCAGCTCAAGTTGCTCCAGAGGGTGATGTCGTTGAGAGTCCACTTGTAGGGGTGGCTTACTTGGCTGCTGGACCAGATAAACCTGCCTTTGTCACAGTTGGAGACAGTGTTAAAAAAGGTCAGACTTTGGTGATCATCGAAGCCATGAAGGTCATGAATGAAATTCCTGCACCTAAGGATGGTGTGGTGACAGAAATTCTCGTTTCAAATGAAGAAATGGTTGAGTTCGGTAAAGGATTGGTACGTATCAAATGATCGATATTCAAGGAATCAAAGAAGCTCTACCCCATCGCTACCCCATGCTCCTAGTGGATCGTGTCTTGGAAGTGAGCGAGGATACCATTGTTGCCATTAAAAATGTGACCATCAACGAACCTTTCTTCAATGGTCATTTTCCTCAATACCCAGTTATGCCTGGTGTTCTGATTATGGAAGCCTTGGCACAGACTGCGGGTGTCTTGGAATTGTCTAAGCCTGAAAACAAAGGGAAGCTGGTCTTTTACGCTGGCATGGACAAGGTTAAGTTCAAGAAGCAAGTTGTACCAGGTGATCAATTGGTCATGACGGCTACTTTTGTTAAACGTCGTGGTACGATTGCTGTGGTTGAAGCAAAGGCTGAAGTAGATGGTAAGCTTGCAGCGAGTGGTACTCTTACCTTTGCAATTGGAAACTAAGGAGGTTCTCCATGTTTCGTAAAATTTTGATTGCCAACCGTGGTGAGATTGCGGTTCGCATTATTCGAGCTGCGCGTGAATTGGGCATTGCGACCGTAGCAGTCTATTCAACTGCTGATAAGGAAGCTCTTCACACACTCCTAGCAGATGAAGCTATCTGTATCGGACCTGGTAAGGCGACAGAATCTTATCTCAATATCAACGCTATTTTATCTGCTGCAGTATTGACAGAAGTAGAAGCCATCCACCCAGGTTTTGGTTTTCTTAGCGAAAACTCCAAGTTTGCCACGATGTGTGATGAAGTGGGAATTAAGTTCATCGGTCCTTCTGGTGCTGTGATGGACACCATGGGAGATAAGATCAATGCACGTGAGCAAATGATCAAGGCTGGAGTTCCAGTTATCCCAGGATCTGATGGTGAAGTTCACACGGCTGAAGAGGCGCTTGCAGTTGCAGAAAAAATTGGCTATCCAGTCATGCTTAAGGCATCCGCTGGTGGTGGTGGAAAAGGGATTCGTAAGGTTGAAAAGGCAGAAGACTTGGTGGCAGCCTTTGAGACAGCATCCAGTGAAGCCAAGGCCAATTTTGGAAATGGCGCTATGTATCTTGAGCGTGTGATTTATCCAGCTCGTCATATCGAAGTTCAGATTCTTGCGGATCAAGAGGGTCATGTTGTCCATCTTGGTGAACGGGACTGTTCACTCCAACGGAATAACCAAAAGGTCTTAGAAGAAAGCCCATCCATTGCAATTGGCAAAACCCTTCGTCATGAAATTGGTGCTGCAGCCGTTCGTGCAGCAGAGTCTGTAGGTTATGAAAATGCAGGGACGATTGAATTTCTTCTCGATGAAGCGAGTGGCAATTTCTACTTCATGGAAATGAATACTCGTGTGCAAGTTGAACACCCAGTCACAGAGTTTGTTTCAGGTGTTGATATCGTGAAGGAACAGATTCGCATTGCAGCCGGGCAACCTTTACCTTTCAAACAAGAAGATATTGTCCTACAAGGTCATGCTATCGAGTGCCGGATCAATGCAGAAAATCCAGCATTTAACTTTGCCCCAAGCCCAGGTAAAATTACCAATCTCTATCTACCAAGTGGTGGAGTTGGCTTGCGCGTGGACTCAGCAGTTTATCCAGGTTATACCATTCCCCCTTACTATGATAGTATGATTGCCAAAATCATTGTTCATGGGGAGAATCGTTTTGATGCTCTTATGAAGATGCAACGGGCACTTTATGAACTTGATATTGAAGGAGTGCAAACCAATGCAGACTTCCAGTTGGATCTGATTTCAGACCGCAGAGTTATCGCTGGTGACTACGATACTTCCTTCTTGATGGAAACTTTCTTGCCAAAATACCAAGAAAAAGAATAGACTTTCAAACAGTATGAGAACTAAAAGGGGGAGTTATGGCTCTATTTAGTAAAAAGGATAAGTATATTCGGATTAATCCTAACCGTTCCGTAAGGCAGAAACCACAAGCCAAGCCTGAGGTTCCGGATGAACTCTTCTCCCAGTGTCCTGGTTGTAAACACACCATTTACCAAAAGGATCTTGGGAGCGAACGAATTTGTCCCCATTGTAGCTATACTTTCCGTATTTCAGCTCAGGAACGCTTGGATTTGACGATTGATTCTGGTAGCTTTGTGGAGATGTTTACAGGTATTGAAACTCAAGATCCATTAAACTTTCCTGGCTACCAGAAAAAACTTGCAACAATGCGTGAAAAGACAGGTTTGGATGAAGCAGTACTAACTGGTACAGCTAGCATCAAGGGACAAAAAGTTGCCCTTGGGATCATGGATTCTAACTTTATCATGGCTTCTATGGGAACAGTTGTGGGTGAAAAAATCACGCGCTTGTTTGAGTATGCAACGGTAGAAAACTTGCCAGTCGTTCTCTTCACAGCTTCTGGTGGAGCCCGTATGCAAGAAGGAATCATGAGCTTGATGCAGATGGCTAAGATTTCTGCGGCAGTTCAACGTCATTCTAAGGCAGGACTTTTTTACCTAACTATTTTAACGGATCCGACAACAGGTGGGGTGACCGCTTCTTTTGCTATGGAAGGTGATATTATCCTAGCGGAACCCCAAAGTTTGGTTGGTTTTGCTGGGCGTCGTGTTATCGAAAATACAGTTCGTGAGACCTTGCCGGATGACTTCCAAAAGGCAGAATTTCTGCTTGAACATGGATTTGTTGATGCAATTGTCAAACGGAGAGAATTGCCTGAAACAATTGCTAAATTAGTGAGATTGCATGGAGGAAGTCGCGGATGAATATTGCAAAAATAGTCAGAGAGGCACGCGAGCAGAGTCGCTTGACTGCACTTGATTTTGCCAATGGAATCTTTGACGAGTTTATCGAATTGCATGGAGATCGCTCTTTCCGTGATGATGGTGCGGTCATCGGTGGAATTGGTTGGTTAGGTGAACAGGCAGTAACTGTCGTTGGTATCCAAAAGGGAAAAAGTCTTCATGACAACCTCAAACGAAATTTTGGGCAACCACATCCAGAAGGCTATCGTAAGGCCTTGCGCCTGATGAAACAGGCAGAAAAGTTTGGCCGTCCAGTTGTGACTTTTATCAATACGGCGGGTGCTTACCCAGGTGTTGGTGCCGAGGAACGTGGACAAGGTGAAGCAATTGCCCGAAACCTGATGGAAATGAGTGACCTCAAGGTTCCAATCATTGCAATTATTATCGGTGAAGGAGGATCTGGTGGGGCCCTAGCTCTAGCCGTAGCTAACCGTGTCTGGATGTTAGAAAACTCAATCTACGCAGTACTTAGCCCGGAAGGATTTGCCTCTATCCTTTGGAAGGATGGAAGTCGTGCTATGGAAGCGGCGGAGTTGATGAAAATCACTTCACATGAACTCCTAGAAATGGGAATCGTAGACAAGGTAATCTCAGAAGCAGGGCTGTCAAGTAAAGAACTGCTAGGTTGCGTTAAAAATGAATTGCGTGCAGAACTAGATAGGTTGAAAGAACTACCACTCGACCAACTTATCGAAGAACGTTACCAACGTTTTAGAAAATACTAAGAAAATTTAAAAGCTAGAACATTTTGTTCTAGCTATTTTGATAATAGATCATGGATAAACATGAATACTCTAGATAAATAAGAAAAACAATCAATAGTCTATCCTCTATATAGCCATAATAGAGAGTTTACCATTAGGAGAGAGAAAGAATGAGAAAGACAATACATTTAGGAATCTGTATGATTTTAATGTTCCTGTACATTTATTTAACTCCATTAGGGGCTATAACTCTAGCTAGAATCTTTGGTTTAGGAATGGACAGCTATATAATCTTTCTAGTTGGAGAAGTGTTGCTTATTTTCTTTTTATTCGTTTTGTGGTTGAAAAAGAAGAAGATGCTCTTTATCTTCGAGAAAAAGGATTGGCGCTGGTCTTATCTCGCTTTCTTAGTGGCTTGCTTTCTTATCTATTCTTTTCTAAATGGATTTAGAATGCAGAATATTCGATTGATTGACCATAGCTTTATTTTCCAAGATCTTCTTTCAGAACTTTACTCAAACGGAAGAGAAACGACTCTATCAAGTCTTATATTTTTAATCTTTAACATTTCGATTGTACCTGTTGTTGAGGAGACAATCTATAGAGGTTATTTTATGAATACCTTCTTTCCGAAGTCGGAATTTTATTTGGATGTGATCTTGTCTTCTTTCATCTTTGGGCTCAGTCACTTGGTTCTATCCCATCGTGACCCCATCAGTCTCATAATTTATAGTATTCTCGGTCTTCTATTTGCAGTTGCTTATCGAGTTACGGGTAGTCTTCGATTTACTATTGTTTGTCATAGTTTCTATAATGCGATTCCCTATGCTCCGTCGCTCTTATTTTATATCTATTATTTGATTTTTAGATAGTGGAGACAAAGAAAAAAGTGTTTGATAATTGTCAAACACTTTTTCTAATTTAATGGGAAGATAGAGAAATCTCTTTTATCAATTTCTTATTTCTCAATGAGTAAAGCTACCATTTAGGATGAAAAATTGACAGTTGAGGAGATGGACTATAAAATAGATAAAAAAGATATATACTGTAGATGTAAGCTGACAAAAATTTATTTTAAGGAGCTACTTGATAGGACAGGTACAGAAATATTTACAGTTCTTTCATCTGAGGACTTAGAGCAAGTTTCAGGTGGTGGTATGATTTGGTTAGTTGACGATAGACATTGGGATTCGCCATATGCATATAGTTTAGCGACAGAATGGAGTACAATACTGAATCATGCGACTAGACGTGCTTATGGTATTGGCTATTGATAAATTAAAGGGGTAAGTATGAAAAAACTAGGGTATTTGGGAGTCTATACATCACTGGTATTTCTATCGGTTTATCTACCAGAGTTAGGGATTATGCATCTAACTAAGTTTTTAGGATTGGGGATAGATGGCTATTCTATCTTTTTAACAGTTGAAGTAATGGCTCTTTTGCTATTATTTATCTACTGGCTCAAAAAGAAAGAGATGCTCTATATTTTTGAAAAAAAGGGTTCAAAGAAGTCAAGATTCTTTTACCTTGTAGTTGCTCTAGTGGCTACTTATTTTGATCGTCAATTGGTGGATGCTTTTCAGTTACAGTTTCATCACCTAATTGATAACAAGTATATCTTTCAAGACCTTCTTTCGATTCTATTCTCCAATGGGCAACCAACTTTTCTATCAACTGTTCTCAGTTTTAGTTTAACAGTAGTCTTCGCACCTATATTAGAGGAACTGATTCATAGAGGGTACTTTATGAATACCTTCTTTCCCCAGTCCAAGTACTATCTGGATGTTATCCTATCTGCTCTTATCTTTGGACTTAGTCATTTGATCCTAACTCACCGAGATCCTATCAGTTTGATTATTTATAGTTTAGGCGGTCTTTTCTATGCCCTTGTCTACCGTTGGACAAAGAACTTAAAAATTACCATCCTGTGCCATAGTTTTTTCAACTTTCTCATTTATGCAAAACCCATCTGGATTTTTGTTTATAATTATGTCTATTACCATTTTTTTAGATAGTGGTAGGCAAAGAAAAAAGTGTTTGATAATTGTCAAACACTTTTTCTATTTACTGTTCTTCTGTTACAAACTGGCTGAGCAGTCCGTTGATAAAACGGGCAGATTTTTGATCTGAGAAGTCCTTTGCAAGCTCAATAGCTTCATTAACCGCCACCAACTGTGGGGTGTCAAATGAAGTGATTTCAAAGACTCCCAAGCGAAGGAGGTTTCTCTCCACGAGTGTTAAACGCTCGATGGTCCAACCTGCTTTTAAATGCTGTGTGATTTGCTTGTCTAGTTCTTCCTTTTTAGCCTGAACACCAGAAACTAGCTCTGTCAAAAAGGCTGGAAGTTGCACATCCGTATCTTCACGATCATGAGTATAGGCGAAACGACAAGCAGTTTCGACATCCGTACCGAATTCAAGACTCATGAGAGCTTGAAAAGCGCATTTACGGAGTTGGCGTCTAGATTCTAATAGTGGACTAGTCATTGAGGAAGTCCTCGTCAAATAGATCTTTCAATTCTGGTTTTGGTGTTTTATCTGGAACGATACCTGCAACGTGAATATTGATAGCAGCAAGTTCTACATCAGCCATATTGCGGACTGCATCTTTAACAGCTTTCTGGATAGCAACCGCTACCTTAGGAACTTTTACTCCGTACTCAAGGTAGAGATAGATATCTGCTGTGAGCTCTTCGTCCACGTTTTTAAGATAAACACCACGGCCAAGAGAAAGTTTTGAAAGGGTGTCAGATACTGATTTGTTTGAAAAAGAGTGAACACCCTCTACTTTTGCAGTAGCAATAGCAATGATTTTTTCAAGTACACGTGGGGCGATAACGATTTCGCCAAGTTGTTCTTCAATTCCCATAGAATGACCTCTTTCTAGAGATTAGGCACGAGAAACGTAAGTTCCTTCAGCAGTGTTGATAACGAGTTTTTGTCCTGCTTCGATGAAGTCTGGAACGTTTACGACAAGTCCAGTTTCCATCGTTGCTGGTTTACCAGAACCTGTAACAGTAGCACCTTTGATAGATGGTTGAGTTTCTGTAACTGTCAATTCAACAGTAGTAGGAACGGTGACACCAATCACTTCAGTTCCGTAGAATTGGATCTTCACATCAGAGTTTTCAAGGATGTAAAGCAACTCGTTTTCAACGTTGACTACAGGAATTTCGTATTGGTCGTAAGTTTCTGTGTTCATGAAGTAGGCTGTGTCATCCATTTTGTACAAGTATTGAGCTGGGACAGTCTCGATGATAGCTTGTTCAAATTTTTCCTCTGGACGATAGCTTGTGTCAAATGTAGAACCAGTACGGACATCGCGCAATTTCATACGCATGATTGTGTTTCCTTTACCTGGTTTGTGGTGGCTAGCTTCCAAAACGCGGATCAATTTTCCGTCAGCTGTTTCAAAGGTCATACCAGCCTTTAATTTACTTGCTTCAATCATGTTTTTACCTCTTTAATAAATAATTTACTCTTTATTGTACCATAAAAGACAACATTACTCAAATATCAGAAGGAGCTTAATTAGTTGACTGGTACGATATTTCCATCTTCGTCTTTGGTAACGAGAACGTATTTTCCATCGACTTCGATATAAAAATTCTTGCTAGTAGCTTGCCCAGCATTTTGAGCAGGTGCTTGATTTTGGACTTGTTGGCTTAGTTGACCACCGAGAGTTTGGCCAAGATTCATGCCCATAAACATGTTCATCCCATTGCCATTCCCTTCGTTGGCAGCTGCAGCAATAAGCGCTTCGTTGCGAGCACGGCGTTCTTCGATTTCAATCGTGTTGTACTTCATTGCCACGAGCTCACTATCAAGCTTGCGAACGATATCAAGACTTTCTTGGTCGTAGCTGAGGTCTTCAAGCAAGATATTAGTTGCTTCAATACCGTAGAGGCCTGTCCAAACCTTGTTGACCTCTTGTTTAGCGAGTTCGTTAAAGGTGTCTTGGTTGGCATTGAGGCTATAGATATCAACCTTGTTTTCGTTGGTATACTTGGCAATGGCAATCGCGATTTTTGGTGCGATATTTTGACGGAGCGTTCCTTGAGCTACATCTTGGAGAGTAAATGGCTGTCCGTCAGTAATTTGACGGCTAACAGAACTCACGTAGAAGAGGACTGGGTCTGCTATTTTTACATCAAACAAGCCATAGAAACGGATATTAAGCAGCTGTTGGTAACGTTCGCTGAAGTATTCGACCGCATTTTGTGTGCCGAACTTATTACCTGCAATAGGTTGCATGCGGATAAAGATAATTTCTTGTTGAGTGATGACTTGTCCACCGAAAGAGAAACGGTTTTTAAAGTTTTCCCAAGTGCCTTTTAAACCACCTTTTTCAAGGAGCCAGGCGTTATCACCAGCTTGCCATTCGTGGCTACCAGCTTCGAGGACTTCACCAAGGAAGGTACCGTTGTTTACCAAAACAGCGGTATAACCTTGAGGAACGATAACCACACTGCCATCTGACAAAAGTCCAGTATTTTGATTGCTGTGACGAGAACGTCCATCTGGATCTTTAGTGAGCAATTGTCCCTTGACGGCCAAGGCGTCGCCAGAGACATTATCTGGAAGGACAATGGCTTCCTTGAATTTACTATCATTAAAACTATTTAAGCCTGCTGATAAGGCTGCACGTATAAATCCCATAATTCCTCCTAATTATAAAGCTCGTCTTCATCCACAACATCATAGGTATCGAGTACCCATTGGTTTGGACTGCGAGAGAGATTGGCACCACAGTAGTCGCACTCGCTAACTGCAGAGATTTTCAAAGGGGCGCCACAGTTTGGACAGTGGTCGCTCACAACTTCGTCTGGATTGACTGCTTGCGTTTGGCTACCGTGTTGACGGATAAAGTTCAATTGATACACGGTGAAGAGATCTTTTTTAGGGTCTCCTTCAAGGACACGGCGAGTCTCATCATCAATGACATAGTCACGCAAGGTAGATGACAGGATCACCACTAAGGTGTCGTTTCCATCAGGATTTTCAATAAATTCCTTGATGCGAACATTTTCGATACAAACTTTCTCTAAAACATTGGTTGTTTTAGCTCGAATATGGTCTTCGAGTTGGGTGCTATGTTGAGAGTAGAGACTGGTGCTTTCCAAAGCGCGGACAGAGTTCCAATTTTTTTCAGTCCAGGCAACCTGCAATTTAAGGTAGACTTCCTTAACCCAAGATGTGAAGGCTTCCGCGTCAAAGTTTGGATCCCCGTATGTCACACGACTAATGGCCAGTGTGTTGTGCTCAACTCGATGGTGGAGCGTTTGATAATCATTACTAGTATAGGTTGAACTCGAATCTCCAGATTTATTCTGCAAGGATTTGACGATAACAACTAGTATGATTCCTCCGACTAATATGAACATAAATCCTAGGTAGGGAGAGCTAGCAGAACTGTCAGAGGATGATCCATATCCAGAGCGGTAGTAGTGGTAGGATGAGCCACCAGAACGACTTCCACCTCCACTTGAGCGGCTGCTACTTCTGGAGCTACTGCGGCTACTCCCTCCACTTCTGGAATGTCCGACACCCGCATCAACGAGTTGAGGCACGGATAGAAAAACAAGTAATAAACAGGTCATTAAAAGAGCATAAAACTTCTTCATGTGTCTCCTAACTATATGATTGGAAAGGTAGTTGGCTAGACTACTGGGTGGCTACTAGCGAATTACTCACTTTCTTTCAACTTCGCCAATTCTTGTGCAAGGAGTTTAAGGGCAACTTGTGGGTTGGCTTGGCCTTTGGTTGCCTTCATAAGGAATCCTGTGAAGGCCTTGTCTGCGTTGCGTTTGCCTGACTTGAAGTCGGCAACGGCAGCTTCGTTATCCGCAAAGACTTGGTGGATGATTGGAATCAGAACATCTGGATCTGAGATTTGCACCAAGCCTGCTTTTTCCACGTATTCACGCGCGCCACCGCCATTTTTAGCTAGGTGGACAAAGACTTTCTTGGCAATCTTAGAAGAGATCGTGCCGTCTTCGATGATGGCAATCATTTCTACCAAGTTTTCTGGTGTCAATTCGATTTGTTCTAGTGTTTTACCTTCGGCGTTCAAGAACTGAGCAACTTCACCTTGGAGCCAGTTAGAAACTTGTTTGGCATCGCCACCGAGTGCAACAGCTTTTTCAAAGAAGTCAGAAGTGACCTTATTTGCAGTCAACTGACTAGCATCGTAGTCTGACAAGCCAAGGTCAGCAACGTAGCGTGCACGGCGTTCCTTTGGAAACTCTGGCAATTCAGTGCGCATTTCCTCAATCCACTCATCTGAGATTTCAAAGAGGGGTAGGTCTGGTTCTGGGAAGTAGCGGTAGTCAGCAGCGCCTTCCTTGACACGCATGAGGATGGTTGCCTTGTTAGCTTCATCGTAACGGCGTGTTTCTTGGCGGATTTGACCACCTGAGCGAAGAATTTCAGCCTGACGTTGGACTTCGTACTCAAGACCCTTGCGAACGTTCGAGAAGGAGTTGAGGTTTTTCAACTCAGTTTTGGTACCGAATTCTTCTTGACCATAAGGACGAAGCGAGATGTTAGCATCCACACGCATAGAACCTTCTTCCATCTTAACGTCTGAAATGCCAGCGTACTGGATGACTTCCTTGAGGGCAGTTAGATAAGCATAGGCTTCTTCAGGAGAACGCATGTCGGCTTCAGACACGATCTCAATCAAAGGCACCCCTTGGCGGTTGAGGTCTACATAAGAGTAGCCATCTGTACCGTGGGTATTTTTACCAGCATCTTCTTCTAGGTGAGCGCGTTCGATACCGATTTTCTTAGTCGTGCCGTCTTCTAGCTCCACTTCAATCCAGCCGTTGTAGCCGATTGGTTCATCAAACTGAGAAATTTGGTAGGCTTTTGGATTATCAGGATAGAAGTAGTTCTTGCGGTCAAAGTGCATCTTCTTGTGGATGTCCATATTGAGGGCAAGAGCTGCCTTGATACCAGCATCGACAACACCTTTATTGAGAACTGGCAGAACTCCTGGGAAGGACCAGTCAATCACGTTAGTGTTGGCATTTTGGTCATTTCCAAAGTGGGCAGAAGTAGGTGAGAAGATTTTTGAATTGGTGTTGAGCTCTACGTGGACTTCAAGTCCAATGACTGTTTCAAAGTTCATTAGTTGTCACCTCCAAAAATCACGGGTTGTTGTTTGTGGTAGTCTGTTGTTGCTTCAAAGGCAGCAGCAGCTTGGTAAATGGTTTCCTCAGAGTATTTAGGACCGATCAATTGGAGACCGACTGGGAGACCTTGAGCAAATCCAGCAGGAATCGAAATTCCTGGAAGACCTGCCAAGTTGACGGGGATGGTCAAAAGATCAGCCAAGTACATGGCAACTGGGTCGTGGTTGAGAGAATCCAAGTCGTAGGCAACGCTTGGTGCAGTTGGTCCCAAAATTAAGTCGTAATCCGCAAAGACGTTTTCGAAATCTTGGATAATGAGGGTACGGACCTGACCAGCTTTCTTGTAGTAGGCATCATAGTAACCTGATGAAAGGCTAAATGTTCCAAGCATGATACGGCGTTTCACTTCTTCACCGAAACCTTGGCTACGGCTGTTTACATAGATTTCATCAAGGTTGCTTGCATCTTCTGCGCGGTAGCCATAACGGATACCGTCAAAGCGTTGCAAGTTTGATGAGGCTTCTGATGAAGCGATGATGTAGTAAACGGCAACACCGTATTTAGAGTGAGGAAGGCTGACTTCTTCGACGATGGCACCAAGTTTTTCAAAGTGTTTGGCTGCATTCAGAATGGTTTCCTTAACCTCTGGGTCAATCCCTTCACCAAGGTATTCCTTAGGCAAAGCAATTTTCATTCCCTTGATGTCTTGACCAATTTTTGAAGTAAAGTCGGCAATGCGGACAGGAGCAGAAGTAGAGTCTTTAGCATCTTCGCTGGCAATCGCATTGAGCAAGAGGGCATTTTCTTTAACAGTTGGAGCGAAAGGGCCAATCTGGTCTAATGAGCTACCGAAGGCAATGAGACCGAAACGAGAAACCGTTCCGTAGGTTGGTTTGAGACCAACAATCCCGTTGAAGGCGGCAGGTTGGCGGATGGAACCACCCGTATCAGAACCAAGTGACAAGCGGACTTGCCCTGAAGCTACAGCTGCGGCTGAACCACTTGATGAACCACCAGGAACCTTGCTGTGGTCCCAAGCATTTTTAGTGGTACCATAGTGGGAAGTCTCACCTGAACCACCCATGGCAAACTCGTCCATGTTGGTTTTCCCAACAACAATCATACATTTGGCTTTGGCATTGGCAACGGCTGTCGCATCAAAGATAGGCTCGTAGTTGTAGAGCATTTTTGAGGCAGCAGTTGTGAGGATACCGTCGGTAGAGATATTATCCTTAACAGCCAGTGGAATTCCTGAAAGAACATTGTCCGCGTCAATTCCAGCTTCATCAATAGCCTTAGCTTGCGCAAGGGCTTGTTCTTCAGCGATAGTGACAAATGAATTGAGGGCTTCCTCACGAGACTTGATATCTTCAAGCGTTGCTTGGATCAATTCAGTTGCTGAAATTTCCTTAGAGACAAGGAGGTTGTGCAAGTCTTCAATAGTTTTGTTATTAAAAGTCATTAGGCATCTCCTCCATCGTCTAGGATAGCTGGTACCTTGATATAGTAGTTTTCTTTTTCAGGTACGTTTTTAAACAAGCGATCGCGGTCTGTTCCTTCTTCAGCCACATCAGGGCGGAGTACAGTCTTGCGGTCAGCCATGGTCGTAGTAGGTGCGACACCAGTTGTGTTCACTTCGCCTAGCAATTCAACCATGTCAACAATTTTAGACAAGGTTGTCGCAAAGGCAGCAGTTTCTTCTTCAGAGAATTTTAATTTTGAAAGATTGGCAACGTGTGTTACCTCTTCTTGCGTAATTTTCATCTTGCATCCTTTCGTGAAATGATGATTTTTAGTCTGTTCTATTTTACCATATTTTCCTATAAATAAGGGAGCCAAACTGAAAAGAAATAGAAATTGAAAAATCGCTTTTAATTCGCTATAATGGTTAAACTAGAGAATAGAAAAAATAAGAGTTAGGATAGAATATGTTCCATCAATTTATCACCAGATCTCAAACGGTTCCTCCTCCCATTTCACTCTTTTGGTATGGGATTATGATGCTTACTTTAGTGCTTTGTATTTATGGAGCACTTGCTTATCACAATAATCCGAAATTTGTCCGCTTGTTTAAGGGGATTCAGATCCTCCAGTTACTAGCCCTTTATAGTTGGTATGTTGGTTTTGGAATTCCCTTTTCTAATAGCCTTCCTTTTTATCATTGCCGTTTGGCTATGTTTGCGGTGGTTTTCTTGCCAGATAAATGGCGGAGCAAGCAATATTTCGCCCTCTTAGGAGCAAGTGGAGCGGTCTTTGCGCTGGTTTACCCCGTTTTTGACCCCTATGATTTTCCCCATATCACCAGCTTTTCATTTTTGATTGGGCACTATGCCCTTCTAGTGAATTCCTTGATTTACTTGATGAATCACTATGACAAGACCTTGCTCAAGAAATATATGATTGTAGCCTATACCTTTATTCTCAACCTCTTTCTAGTTGGGGTTAATCAGGTGACGGGTGGAAATTATGGTTTGTTAAACAAGACACCTTTTATTCCGGATGCCCCCTTGTGGTTAAAATATCTTCTTGTGTCCGTCATCCTTTCGCTGGCTCTGGTTCTCTTTGATATCTTGTTCAAGAAACGGTGGCAAAAGAGAAATCAGGTAAAATCAGTACTCTAGCTTACCTTTTCATCAGATGAGCAATTGAAAAACTCCCTGAAATTCGCTATAATAGGTAAGTTGAAAGGATTGGAATATTCCGATGTAAAAATATAAAATAAAATATAGCATTCACTATTATCCTAAAAGAAAAGAAAGAGAAGATATGACTATTCAAGAAGAAATTAAGAAACGCCGTACCTTTGCCATCATCTCCCACCCGGACGCGGGGAAAACAACCATCACTGAGCAGTTGCTCTACTTTGGGGGCGAGATTCGTGAGGCTGGTACTGTAAAAGGGAAGAAAACAGGGACTTTTGCTAAGTCTGACTGGATGGATATCGAGAAACAACGTGGGATTTCGGTCACTTCATCTGTGATGCAATTTGACTACGACGGCAAACGCGTCAACATCCTAGACACTCCAGGGCACGAGGATTTCTCAGAGGATACCTATCGTACCTTAATGGCGGTGGATGCTGCGGTCATGGTCGTCGATTCTGCCAAGGGTATCGAGGCCCAAACCAAGAAATTGTTTGAGGTTGTCAAGCACCGTGGCATTCCAGTCTTTACCTTTATGAACAAGCTGGACCGTGATGGTCGTGAGCCACTGGATCTCTTGCAGGAGTTGGAAGAAGTCCTAGGTATTGCCAGCTATCCGATGAACTGGCCCATCGGGATGGGGAAAGCCTTTGAAGGCTTGTATGACCTCTATAACCAACGCTTGGAACTCTATAAAGGGGATGAGCGTTTTGCCAGTCTAGAAGATGGGGACAAGCTCTTTGGCAACAATCCATTCTACGAGCAAGTCAAAGAGGATATTGAACTTTTGAATGAAGCTGGAAATGAATTCTCGGAGGAAGCTATTCTTGCAGGTGATTTGACTCCGGTATTTTTTGGATCAGCCTTGACTAACTTTGGTGTGCAGACCTTCCTTGAGACTTTCCTTAAGTTTGCTCCAGAGCCACATGGACACAAGAAAACAGACGGCGAAATTGTCGATCCTTATGACAAGGATTTTTCTGGATTTGTCTTTAAAATCCAAGCCAACATGGACCCTCGTCACCGTGACCGCATTGCCTTTGTCCGTATCGTATCAGGTGAGTTTGAGCGAGGGATGAGTGTCAATCTGCCTCGTACTGGTAAGACTGCCAAGCTTTCTAATGTTACCCAGTTTATGGCGGAAAGTCGTGAGAATGTGACAAACGCTGTTGCAGGAGATATCATCGGGGTTTACGATACAGGTACTTATCAGGTTGGGGACACCTTGACGGTTGGAAAAAACAAGTTTGAATTTGAACCACTGCCAACCTTTACCCCTGAGATTTTCATGAAAGTTTCTGCTAAGAACGTCATGAAGCAAAAATCCTTCCACAAGGGTATCGAACAATTGGTGCAGGAAGGAGCTATTCAGCTTTATAAGAATTACCAAACAGGCGAGTACATGCTGGGTGCTGTCGGACAACTTCAGTTTGAAGTCTTTAAGCACCGCATGGAAGGCGAGTACAATGCAGAAGTAGTCATGAGCCCGATGGGTAAAAAGACCGTTCGTTGGATCAAGCCTGAGGACTTGGATGAACGGATGTCCTCAAGCCGCAATATCTTGGCCAAAGACCGTTTTGACCAACCAGTCTTCCTCTTTGAAAATGACTTTGCCCTTCGCTGGTTTGCGGATAAGTATCCAGACGTAGAGTTGGAGGAGAAGATGTAACTCAGCACCAACAATTGGAACTAAAGTTCCTAATTGTTGGACGCTAGTCGCTATTTGGCGAACTAGCTAACTGCCTTACTAACTACGTTTGGCAAATAGAACCGATTTGCCAAACTCCGTGTCGTAGTGTAAAATCGGCTTACCTAAACGCTTCACTAGGAAAAATCCACGAATATTATCGATTCGTGGATTTTTCCGTTGTAACGGGTAGTGAGAGGGCTAGCAACCTGCCTCACTAATTCATCGGCGAAAAATAATCGTTTTCGCCTCTTTGTGTCTACTAATCAGTATGGCATTTTACTTTAATGCTTCGTAAAAAATCCCACGAATGGTTTCGATTCGTGGATTTTTTTGTTGGAAAGGATAGAAAGTTGCTGTACCTCGCGATATGATTGGTCTATTTTACTGTTTTATTGAGGTGATGTTGCCCTATTTGAGCAAATTTTATAAGAGTAAGTTGGTTTCTGTTCTTTATGGTATACTAGAGATACAGATAAAATTTGAATACACCAACCGGAGGAAAATATGGAACAACAAATGAATGAAAAAATTATCGAAATCGTGCATCAAGCCAATGATATGATTCCAGTTGAGTGGGATGATTTGTATATTGTAATCGAGATGGATAAGACATATAGTGGAAGTGCATATTTTTATTTTAAGTATGAAGGTGAATATCATTATAATTTATACCTTCCCAGAGATTTTGGGTTATCGCAGGATGAAGTATTTAACCAAAGTGATATATTATTTGATAAATCAGAAGATCTGAAAAGAGTGTTTATTGAAAATGACTTGGCAGATTGGTATATTTGTATCATCCATTTGGATGAAAATAACAAGCTTTCAGTCGACTATGACTATGCTCCATGGTTGAAAAGTAATTTTGGACCAACTGCTCGAATGAACTTTTTCAGATATCAATTTCTAGGATTTGAACCAAGAAACGAAAAAGAACTAGAGCAGTTCAAGGCCATGGAAGCCTTCCAGCAGGAACATAATGTAAAATAGTTTGCTTGGATAAGAAGAATAAAATCAGATTAGTGAGGTAATTCAATGGTGAAATTTTCAAAAATAGATAAACAACTAAAAAAAGAATTGAAAAAAGTTCAGCGCAATGCAGCAAAAAAATTACAATTAAAGTCTCGAGATTGGGCCTATTTCAACAAAGTAGGAGACTATTTGGTTTCGTACAGGATTAATATTAATTTCCCAGATAATGAGTTTCGTGTTATCGTTAGTCCTTACATCAAACCCTATATCATTGATGATATTTTTTGGGAAGTTTTTGATATGGCGAGTAATTCGCAGGAACCAATGAGTCTTCGGGCAGTTGGAGCTTTTACAGTCGATAAATTTTCTCTACCGGATAAGATAGCTACTGAAGACTGGACGATGGAGGACCTTGACTTAGAAAAGGTTGAAACCAAGGTTTTCGAAGTGCTCTCAGAGACCCATGAAGAAGTCTTAAAGCTTATAGATGGTTTCCTAACTTTTGAAGATTTTTACGCTTATGCAGTCGAAAATTCACCAAATCCTGCCTGCCATGACTTGATGGGAATACTGTTAATGATCCACCGTGAACAATACCAAGAAGCACTTCAAATGGCAGAAGATTTGATCGCAAAGCATAAACTTGGAAAATTCCAAAATAAGAGTAAATGGATAAATGAATACATCGTTGATTACTGTAAAGAAAAACTCAAGGCGGATTAGGAAGTCTAGGTCCCATGCTTGTCCTGAAATGTATAAACCAAACCGGAGGAACATATGGAAAAACAGATTAATGAGAAAGTGATGGAAATTGCTCAGAGTGTCCATAAGACTATACCTGTAGCTTGGGAAAATCTTTTTATTAATATTACCCTGACTTTTGATGGTGGAGAAGTCTACTATTTCTTCAACGAAGAAGGAAAAAGTGACTATATTTATAATCTTTTTATTCCCAAGAAGTATAAGTTGCCTAATTCAGAATTTAGAGAAAATGAAAGACGCACCTTCAAATTAGCTTGGGAATTGAGGGAAATCTTTAAAAATGAAGAGCAGGCTTTATGGACAACATGTGTTATAAAGATTATTGGTACAAAATTGACTGCTACATTTGACTACGCACCTTGGTTCGAGAGTGGGTTTACCTCAGGCCAACAAATGGATTTTTTTGAATACAAATACCTTGGCAAGCAGCCGGCTAATGAAAAAGAACTAGAACAGTTCAAAGCTATGGAAGCCTTCCAGCAGGAACATAATGTAAAATAGTTTGAACTGATAAACGGCCCCCCTCGAGGTGGTCTTTTATGGTATACTGGGAGTGTAGAGTCAGTAAATTTGGTGATAACTTAGCATCGGTCAAAAAGCAAGCAAGAAATTTCCAAAAAAAGTATTGAGATAAAAGGAGAATGGGTATGGGAAACAAACTGTTAATGACAGGAATGTCGTTCGGTCACGTTAGTTCAGTAGCGCTGGAAGATTTAAAAAGGGGCTTACTTTCAGTAAATGATGAGAGAGAATGTGTATTGCTGATTGCTGAAATCTTAAAAAAGGGAGATTTTACAGTAAAAAACTTGCTGATTGACTTGATGAACCAGACAAAAGATGAAGCAGTGCTCAATCTTTGTATTCGATTGTTTTGTTCAGTTTGTACACATAATGATTTAAAAAAGGTTGAAAATTTTCATTTTTTAAGTTCGGCTTCAGAATTTGCGGTATTTACTTTTGTCGCTGGCGCTGTGGAAACAATGTCCTATGAAGTCGTTCCTTACCTTCTTACTCTGTGGGAGGAGTGGGAAGATACAGAAACCGAAGTGGAGTACGCTATTCAAGATGCTTTGGATAGCTTTCTCAACTATCGTTCAATTATAGAGGAAAATGCAAGATTAGAAGAAGTTGGAAGTTTATATTTTGATGTAATAAAGAACAAGAACTTAGATTGCTATTATTACAAAACTCTTCAGGTTTTTCCTGGTTTGTTTACACAAGAAATTATGACTGCTCTATACATCGCTGCTCAAAAGGAACAGAAATACCATCTTTATCTTCAGGCTTCCCTTCTTTCTATTTATACAGGCAAGCAGGTCCCAGTAGACACCAATACTCTTATTTCAAAAAATGAAATTGATTTGATGGTTGGTTATATTGATGACTTATCAGACAAAGACTGGACGGAAGGTATGAAATATTTTTACGGCCATCCAGTTGAAGAACTTGTAAAATAATGAAATGGGCGATTGATAACAAAGGACTACCCTCGAGGTGGTCTTTTATTGTTTTCCAAACGCTAGTCCATAGGGTTTATGGTATACTGGGATTGTAGAGTCAGTTAATTTGGTGATAATCTGGCAGAGGTATCATCAAACTCTAACGCCTTTTGTGAGAATTTCCATAAGAGTGTAGTGAAACTGAAAGATAACATAGCTCATGCTGGACCAAACATTAAGAGGAGAATCAAATGAAATACGATAAAATTAAAATTGCACAGGAAATAGCCAGAGCTGTAGGGGGAGTTCCTCAAGCCTATACATTTAGAAATCACGATAACAAATTAGATATATTTATTGGAGAGAACCGTCCGGACGATTATTTAACAACTGCAGCAACAATCGGTTTATCAGAATATACCATTTATCGTCGAATAAATGATAAGCCTTTAAGAGTTGAAATCATTGGGGCAGCTGATGCAGAGCTGGAATACTTTCCAAATATTATAGCAGACTGTGGTTTTAATATCGTGAGAGGAGAATATAGTATCTCTCCTGGTGCAGTCTATCCAAATATAATTAGAAATTACTACCCAAATGCGAAAGTAAATCATATATTTTTCACTCAGCCTTTCTTGTGGGAACTGGAGTCTTTCGATTTTGATGAAGAGTATGTTACGTGGCTACAAGCTATCCCTATTACAGAAGCTGAGCTTCAATTTATAGAAAAGCATGGAGCTGAAGTAGGAGCGCAGAAGTTAGAAGCATTGTTTGAAGAGCATCAGATAGATGTTTATGATTTTATGAGACCTTCTGTAGTGTAATAAATTTTTTATCTTCTGTTCTATATACTCTTTTTGGTGTACAACCAAAACAATCCCGTTCGTTTTGTGAAGATTATGAAGCTATACAGCCAAGGGAAAATCTTGTTTAAGAAAGAACCGGAGAGCGAAACGTGTAACTAGGTGTTAGGGAACAGTCAAATCCCAGAAAGTGAGTGCTGTATCTTTAAGGAAGCGAGGTGTAGCTACTACGATAGTGCTATGTGGTGTCCTCCTCAAATAGAAAATTCTCAAGGATATACGACGTTCTGCTAGATGAAATTTGGAGATGAAAAATGAAAGACATCCGTATTTTAGACTTGTTTTTGCCGGTTTGGTTTGTCATTGGAGCTCATTTTATCTCTTTTATGATCAATGTCCATATCTTTCAAGCCTACTATATCCACAAATACCCAGAAGAGTATAAGGCTTATTTAAAGATATCGGATCGAGAATGGTACAGTAAACGATACTATAAAAAGCTGGTTAAAAGTGGACAGCTGCAGGAAGAGAGAACGTGAGGAAATCGGAGTTCTAAACAGAGCAGTAAAATATATTAGGATTCTAGAGAGGCAGTTGTAAATAATGGAATTGAATCATCATATTTTTGGTAAACTAACATTTAATTATGGTTGGACTCAAGATATGACCCTTACTATTTTTGGTAAGGAGTATGTTTTAGAAATGATTATTGATGCAGATGACGATGGAGAATTTGAAGTCAATCAAGAAAGAGCCTATGTCTTTTTTAAGGAGCATCAAGATGAAATGATAAAAGAAGCGAATGCTGCTGTTGTGTCTTACTATCATAATGAAATCTCAGAGATTGTTTCTGGTTATACCGATAGCAAAGAAAAACAATATTTTTTAGATAAAATTGGAAATGAAGAAGAAATTTTTTCTCTGTTGAAACCCAAACAAATTGTGTTTCCTTTAACTTTTGATGAAACTGTTGAAGAAGTTGGTTTTTTATGTGATTGTGATTGGGACAAGGATAACGGACTAGGGATAAAATTTACCAATGGCCTATTGTCTGAGATTGGTCCTCAAGATATACTTTTATAGATAGTTTCTTTCTTGATAACGGACTGATTCAGGAGAAAACTGATTGTGACTTAACCACTCCAAGGGTGGTTTTTAGCTAGGAAAACGTGGAAAGCATTCTTTGTGGTATACTAGGATTGTAGCGGAACAATGATAGAATGAATTGGAGGGAAATATGGAACAACAGATTAATGAAAAAATTATCGAAATCGTGCATCAAGTCAACGATATGATTCCAGTTGAGTGGGATGATTTGTATATTGTAATCGAGATGGACAAGACCTACAGTGGAGGGGCTTATTTCTTTTTTAAAAGCTTGAATGAGTATCAATATTTTTTAGATATTCCAAGTTTATACTCACTATCAAGTGAAGTGTTTGATAAAGAATACGACATTTTATTTGAAAAAGCACAAGAACTGAAAAAAATATTTTTAGAGAATGACCAAGCAGATTGGTATTTTTGTATCATCCATTTAGATGAAAGCAATAAACTTTCGGTCGACTTTGACTATGCTCCATGGTTGGAAAGTGGTTATGGTCCAAGTTCTCGAATGGACTTATTTGAATACAAATACCTCGGCAAGCAACCAGCTAACGAAAAAGAACTAGAGAAGTTCAAGGCTATGGAAGCCTTTCAAAGAGAGCATAATCAAAAGTAGAGTAAGCTTGATTACATTTTGAAGAATGCGATTTTTGAGTATTGCTGTTATCGTGAAATGGAGGATAAAATGTTAGAAAAATTTGTCAAAGTGGCAGATATGCCCAAAGATGTTATTGAAAAATATAAAAATCAAGTTCCAGCTGAGTTGGTTCAAATTTGGCAGGAAGATGGTCTAGGAACTTTTCTTGATGGTTATCTAAAAGTTATCAATCCAGATGATTATCTAGAGCTTCTCCAAGATAGCTATTTCAGAGGAGACATTGCTTTTCCAATCTTTGTGACGGCATTTGGAGATATTATTACTTGGGAAGAGAATGCCTATGTGGGAATTGTCCAATACAATATTCAGGATCTGGATATTATTTGTAAGGGTCTGGATTTATTCATTCGATTTTTAGATAACGAATATATTACAAAGAAGTTTGAACTTGATTTATATAGACAAGCTGTTGCCAAACATGGTCAACTAGCCTACGATGAGTGTTTCGGTTTCGTTCCACTTCTAGCATTAGGTGGCTTTAAAGATGTAGACCACATGGATAAGGTAAAAGTCTTGGAGCACATTTACCTCATGTACCAGCTGACAGGCGGTGTGATGGACGATTAGGAGTTGCTATTTCTTTTTTGAGAACAGTGTGAGGGAATAAAATTCTCTTCCAAATGCAAAACACAAGAACCTCAGAGGAAGTCCTCTGAGGTTCTTTGCGTTCTAGTTTCCATATTTCTGGTAAAAATCGACCTTAACCTGGATAAAGGTTTCGGCTTCGCGTAGTAGTTGCAAGAGGGTAGCACGGGTTTCAAACTCCTCACGTGTTTTGGGGAGACTCCGATTGCGGAAGACTTGCAGATAGCGTTCGATGTCATCAAGTAGGTCATGAGCAGGATTGGTCTGACTTAGCTGAGCAGCAATCTTTGAAAAGAGCTGGGCCAAGATCAAACTCTCACTTGCGGCCAGGTGACAGGTATTGATCTGCTGGGCCATATTTCGTAGGATACGACTTTGTCGCTGTCTCATCTCAAAGTAATGGATGTGGTAGTCCGTCTGGTGAAAGAGGTGATCCGAGTGATCCAGGTAGACCAGTTTGAGAGCTTCATCGAGGAGCTTGTCTAATTGATCAACGAGTTGGGCTTGATTGCGTCCGTCTCCTCTTGACAGATAGTATTTAAAGCGAAGCAGGATGTCTTTTAACTTTTCTTCGACCTGAAGGTGGTAGCTTTGAATGGCTTTCTCACGAGAGGGCATATAAAGGTTGACCAATAGAGCAAAGCTTGTCCCGATGAGAAAGAGGAGCACTTCATTAAGCAAGAGCTCTGGAGAGGTAGACTCCTGTACCAAGAGATGACTGACCAAGACACTGCTAGGGGTGATGCCGATTTCCCAGCCCATTTTGTAAGCAAGAGGGACATAGAGAGCCAGATAGAGGCCCAGACTCCAGATGTGAAAGCCCGTCAGCTGAAAGGCTAGAACACCGATAGCGAGCGCTAGGAGCATGGAAAAGAGGCGGTTACGTGCTAATTTCAGCGTGCTTCTGCGCGTGTCGGAGAGGCTTAAGAGAGCGATGATTCCAGCTGAAACTGCTGATGATAAATCTAAAAAATAAGCGAGTAAACAAGCGAGACAGGTCGCTAAGATCAGTTTGGTCGTACGTTGAGTGAGAGACATGAAAATTTCCTAAACTAATAGAATCAAGTGTTTAACGAGGAATCAGAGACTAGGGACGAAGTTTTCGGTTTGTAGCATACTCGGCAACTGCTGTAAAGAGGACATCTGTTGAAGAGTTCAGGGCTGTTTCGCAGGAGTCTTGCACGACTCCGATCACAAAACCGACTCCGACAACCTGCATAGCTAAGTCGTTGGAAATCCCAAAGAGGCTACAAGCGACAGGAATGAGGAGAAGGGATCCCCCAGCGATTCCAGATGCCCCGCAGGCAGAAATGGCAGCCACTACACTGAGCACAAATGCTGTCCCAAAGTCTACCGAGATTCCGAGTGTATTGACAGCAGCTAGGGTCAGGATGTTAATGGTAACGGCAGCGCCAGCCATGTTGATGGTCGAACCAAGCGGGATGGAGACAGAGTAGGTGTCAGGATTCAGTCCCAAATCTTGGCAGAGTTTCATATTGACAGGGATATTGGCGGCAGAGCTACGAGTGAAGAAGGCTGTAATACCACTGACACGTAGGCATTTCAAAACAAGTGGATAGGGATTTTTTCTCATAAAGAGAAAGGCGATGAGTGGGTTGATGACGAGAGCAACAAAGGCCATGGTAGCAATCAAAAGTCCTAGGAGGACACCGTAGTTGGCCAGACTGGCAATACCCTTGTCTGAGATGGTCTTGAAAACCAAGCCTAAAATCCCAAAGGGTGCTAGATTGATAATCCATTCCACGATTTTAGAGGTGACATCCGCCATGGTTTTCAGTAATTCCTTGCTGTGTTTACTTGCCTCTCTCATAGCCAAGCCAAAGATAACTGCCCAAGAGAGAATCCCGATATAGTTGGCTTCAACAATGGCATTCAAGGGATTGTCCACCAGTTTGAGTAGTAGATTGCTGAGGACTTGACCAATACCGTCAGGAGCAGCAACTTCTGTATTTGCACTGGTCAGGGTGATTTGCACAGGCAGTAAGAAACTAGCTAGAACGGCTACCAATGCAGCAGCAAAGGTTCCGAGCAAGTATAAGAAAATAACCGTCTTCATATTGGTGTTTTGTCCCTTTTGGTGTTGGGAAAGGGCATTGGCAACAAGGGCAAAAACCAAAATAGGAGCGATGGCTTTCAGTCCGCCTACAAAGAGGTCTCCAAGCAGACCAATTCCTGTAAAGTTTGGAAAGAGCATCCCCAATGTAGCTCCAAAAATCATTCCAATGAGGATTCGTTTGATGAGGCTTGCCTTGGTCCAGGCTCTAATGATTCGTTTCATAGCAGTCTCCTTCAAATGTATTGTTTATAATTATAGTATAAATATGCTATAGAGGCAAGTGAAATTTTGAAAATAGAGCCGATAATTGAATAATTATGAAAGAAAAGAGAAGGACGATTTTATGGTATAATAGGAAAAAGGAGTTTTATATGCAAGATTTTTTTCAACGCTATTTTGATAAACTTGATTTAACAACCATGTTAGAGAATCTCTTGAGCAAGGTGATTTCTCTTTTGATTTTGTTTTTACTATTTTATATAGCTAAAAAGATGCTTCATGCGACTGTACGAAAGATTGTCAAACCCTCACTTAAATTTTCCAATCGGGATGCAGGAAGACAAAAGACCATCTCTCGTTTGCTGGAGAATGTCTTTAACTACATTCTTTATTTCTTTTTGCTCTACTGTATCCTGTCTATTTTAGGTTTGCCAGTTTCTAGTCTCCTTGCTGGTGCGGGGATTGCTGGGGTGGCCATTGGTATGGGGGCGCAAGGCTTTCTATCCGATGTCATTAATGGCTTCTTCATCCTTTTTGAGCGCCAGCTTGATGTTGGTGATGAAGTGGTTCTCACAAATGGACCTATTACCGTTTCTGGAAAGGTCGTTAGCGTAGGAATCCGTACAACGCAACTGCGAGGTGACGATCAAGCCCTTCACTTTGTTCCCAATCGCAATATCACCGTCGTCAGCAATCTATCTCGTACTGAATAGGCCGGCTATTTTAGCAGATTTGTGGTACAATAGAAGGAGTTTGGTAAAGGAGAGAGTATGCTATTTGTAGAGAAAAAATTAGGTCACGATTGTACCTGGATAGACCTTGATGTAGACAAAATTAAAAACATGGAAGACCTTTCGGATGTCTATGGATTGGACAAGGAAACCATCGAGTATGCTCTGGATAGAAATGAGCGTGCCCACATGGACTATCACCGTGAAACGGGAACGGTAACCTTCATTTATAATGTTCTTGACTTAGAAAAAGATAAAGAATATTATGAAGCAATTCCGATGACCTTTATCGTTGAAAAACAACGGCTAATCACAATTAGCAATCATAAGAATAGTTATGTGATTAAACGTATGGCAACCTACCTTGAAAGCCATGAAGTTGTTTCAATCTACAAATTTCTTTTTGCCAGTTTAGAGATTATTAGTAATGCTTATTATCCAGTGATTGAAGAGATGGATAAAAGTAAGGATGAAATCAGTGCACTTCTTCGTCAAAAAACAACTAAAAAAAATCTCTTTGCCCTCTCTGACTTGGAAACTGGTATGGTTTACCTGACAGCAGCTGCCAAACAAAATCGTCTCCTCTTGGAACACATCCAAGGGCATGCTCTTTATCGCAATTTTAATGAGGTAGAAAGAGAGCAGTTTGACGATGCCATGATTGAAGCGCACCAGTTGGTTTCGATGACAGACTTGATTTCTCAAGTTTTGCAACAACTCTCAGCCTCTTACAACAACATCCTAAATAATAATCTAAATGATAATTTGACAACTTTGACAATTATCTCAGTCTTACTAGCTATCCTTGCGGTTATTACAGGATTCTTCGGAATGAATGTTCCCTTACCGTTTGCAGATGAACCAAATGCTTGGATTTATATTTTGATAGCTAGTCTCATTTTATGGGTAGTCTTAGCCCAATGTTTAAAGAATATTGCTAGAAATTAAAAAGAAAAGGAGCCAGAATGGCGATTGAAAATTACATGCCAGACTTTGCTGTGGAAGCAGTTTATGATCTGACAGTCCCAAGCCTGCAAGCGCAGGGAATCAAGGCTGTTTTGGTTGATTTGGACAATACCCTCATTGCTTGGAACAACCCTGATGGGACACCAGAGATGAAGCAATGGCTACATGACCTTAGAGACGCGGGCATTCGCATTATCGTGGTCTCAAATAATACCAAAAAACGTGTTCAACGCGCAGTTGAGAAGTTTGGGATTGATTACGTTTATTGGGCCTTGAAGCCTTTCACCTTTGGGATTGACCGTGCAATGAAGGAATTCCACTACGAGAAAAATGAAGTGGTCATGGTCGGTGACCAACTCATGACGGATATACGAGCAGCTCACCGTGCAGGCATTCGCTCGATCTTGGTCAAGCCCTTGGTACAACACGACTCGATCAAAACGCAAATCAACCGAGCTCGCGAGCGCCGTGTCATGCGCAAAATCACTGAAAAATACGGACCGATTACATATAAAAAAGGAATTTAACTATGGAAGAAATTCTCTGTATTGGTTGTGGAGCAACCATTCAGACGACAGACAAGGCTGGTCTTGGTTTTACTCCCCAGTCGGCACTTGAAAAAGGTTTGGAGACTGGAGAAGTTTATTGTCAACGCTGTTTCCGTCTCCGCCACTACAATGAAATCACAGATGTCCAGTTGACGGACGATGATTTCCTCAAACTCTTGCACGAAGTGGGAGATAGTGATGCCTTGGTAGTCAATGTCATAGATATTTTTGACTTTAATGGCTCTGTCATCCCAGGCTTACCACGTTTTGTATCGGGCAATGATGTTCTCTTGGTCGGAAATAAGAAAGATATCCTACCCAAGTCAGTTAAACCGGGCAAGATTAGCCAGTGGCTCATGGAGCGTGCCCATGAAGAAGGACTTCGTCCTGTGGATGTCGTCCTGACTTCGGCCCAGAATAAGCATGCTATTAAGGAAGTCATTGACAAGATTGAACACTACCGTAAAGGCCGTGATGTCTACGTGGTCGGTGTGACCAACGTTGGAAAATCAACCCTTATCAATGCTATTATCCAAGAAATCACGGGTGACCAGAATGTCATCACGACTTCGCGTTTCCCAGGAACAACCTTGGACAAGATTGAGATTCCGCTTGACGACGGATCTTATATCTACGATACACCAGGGATTATCCACCACCACCAGATGGCCCACTACTTGACGGCTAAAAACCTCAAGTATGTCAGCCCTAAAAAGGAAATCAAGCCCAAAACCTATCAGCTTAACCCTGAGCAAACCCTGTTTTTAGGTGGTCTTGGACGCTTTGACTTTATAGCAGGTGAAAAGCAAGGTTTCACAGCCTTCTTTGACAATGAACTCAAACTCCACCGTACCAAGCTAGAAGGCGCTAGTGCCTTTTATGACAAGCATCTGGGAACCCTTCTGACACCGCCAAATAGCAAGGAAAAAGAAGATTTTCCAAGACTAGTCCAACATGTCTTTACCATTAAGGACAAGACAGACCTAGTCATCTCAGGCCTAGGCTGGATCCGCGTAACAGGCACCGCCAAAGTCGCCGTCTGGGCACCAGAAGGCGTCGCCGTCGTCACACGAAAAGCAATCATTTAAAATAAAATAGCTGAGCGAACAAAGTGAGCTCATATAGCGATAGTTATTGCCGTGGTGTGATTGCCAATCGATAGATTGGCAAGGGGCACAATTGAGACCTAGGCTCAATTGTGAGGTCAGGAAATCCATTTTTCAAAGATGATATCTTTGGAAAATTAGTTCCGACCGTCCCTCACCACCTAAAATAACTATCAAAAAAGGAAGAAAGAATATGTCATTAACATCAAAACAACGTGCCTTCCTCAACAGCCAGGCACACACCCTCAAACCCATCATCCAAATCGGGAAAAATGGACTCAACGACCAAATCAAAACCAGCGTCCGTCAAGCTCTTGACGCCCGCGAATTGATTAAAGTTACGCTCTTGCAAAACACAGATGAAAACATCCACGAAGTAGCTGAAATCTTGGAAGAAGAAATCGGTGTGGATACAGTCCAAAAAATCGGACGCATCTTGATTTTGTATAAACAATCCAGCAAGAAAGAAAATCGCAAGATTTCCAAGAAAGTCAAAGAAATCTAAAACCTACTCCAAACAACTGTTTTTACAGAAAATTAAAGGAAGACGAGCCTATGGCAATCGAATTATTGACTCCCTTTACCAAGGTAGAGTTGGAGCCAGAAATCAAGGAGAAAAAACGCAAACAAGTCGGGATTTTAGGGGGAAATTTTAACCCTGTTCACAATGCCCATCTTGTTGTGGCGGACCAAGTACGACAACAGTTGGGACTGGACCAGGTCCTGCTTATGCCCGAATACCAACCACCTCATATAGATAAAAAGGAAACTATCCCCGAGCACCATCGGCTCAAGATGCTTGAGTTGGCGATTGAGGGGATTGAAGGTCTGGACATTGAAACCATTGAGTTAGAGCGCAAGGGCATTTCCTACACCTACGACACTATGAAGATTTTGACCGAGCAACATCCAGATACGGATTATTACTTCATTATCGGAGCTGATATGGTGGATTATCTGCCTAAGTGGTACCGAATTGATGAGCTGGTCGACATGGTTCAGTTTGTTGGAGTTCAGCGCCCGCGCTACAAGGCAGGGACTTCCTATCCAGTTATCTGGGTGGATGTGCCTCTCATGGACATCTCGTCCAGCATGGTGCGTGACTTCATTGCCCAAGGTCGGAAACCTAACTTTCTCCTACCTCAGCCAGTGCTAGACTACATCGAGAAGGAGGGGCTTTACTGATGGCATACCAAGACTATATCAACTGTTCCCGAGAGGCTTTGTTGGAAAGAATGGCAGAGCTTCTGCCTGAAAAACGTTTAACCCATTGTTTGGGTGTAGAGCGTGCAGCCATAGAGCTTGCCCAGCGATTTGGAGTCGATGTTGAGAAAGCTGGTCTAGCAGGCCTTCTTCATGATTATGCTAAAAAGCTGTCAGATCAGGAATTTCTAGACTTGATTGACCGTCATCAGCTAGACACTGATCTCAAAAACTGGGGCAATAATGTCTGGCATGGTATGGTTGGCATCTACAAGATTCAGGAAGATTTGGATTTGCATGATCGAGAAATCCTGCGAGCTATTGAAATCCATACAGTCGGTGCTGGTCAGATGACCGATCTAGATAAAGTCATCTACGTCGCAGATTATATCGAGCACAATCGTGCCTTTCCTGGAGTGGACGTGGCGCGTGAAATTGCTGAGCTATCGCTCAATAAGGCAGTGGCCTACGAAACAACTCGTACCGTGGAGCATCTAGCTCACCAAGGATTTCCCATCTATCCCCAAACCCTTGAAACCTATAACGCCTTTGTGCACTATTTGAAAGAGGACTAAATGAACGAAAAAGAATTACTAGAACTAGTCGTGAAAGCGGCTGATGAGAAACGTGCGGAGGATATCCTTGCACTTGATGTACAAGATTTGACCAGCGTGACGGACTATTTTGTCATCACTAGCTCAATGAATAGCCGTCAGTTGGACGCAATCGCTGACAATATCCGTGAAAAAGTAGCGGAAGCAGGCTTTAAAGGTAGCCATGTTGAAGGCGATGCAGCGGGAGGCTGGGTCCTGCTGGACCTAGGTGCTGTCGTTGTGCATGTCTTTTCAGAAGAAATGCGTGCCCACTATAACCTTGAAAAACTTTGGCATGAGGCGCATTCTGTAGATATTTCAGAAGCTTTAGCATAGGAGATGAACTCAGTTGCAGTCAACTGAGTTTCTTTGCTTATCTTAGAAAGGATTTGAACCCGTCCTGTAATTCTCGGAAAGTAGACAGCCTTCCTTGGAGCTCTACTCCATCGTCAGGCTCCTCATTTTCTATCGAATTACGGGCGGACTGATTATAGAAATAGAAAGGTAAGAGTGTGGTGTTTTGTTCATTTCAGAACTGAACACGAGCTAAAGGCTGCGAGTAAAAGAGTAACTTCCTTTGTATCTGACGATACAGCAGAAAGTTTCCTATTTTCTCCTTGCTTTTAACGCTCTTTGTATCTTAGAAAGGATTTGAACCCGTCCTGTAATTCTCGGAAAATAGACAGCCTTCCTTGGAGCTCGGCTCCATTGTCAGGTTCCTAATTTTCTATCGAATTACAGGCGGACTTGGTATCATGATTTATGGCGACTTATGAAACCTTTGCGGCTGTTTACGATGCTGTGATGGACGATAGTTTATACGATAAATGGACGGATTTTTCCCTCCGTCATTTGCCTAAGACCAAGGAGAGAAAGAAACTCTTGGAATTGGCTTGTGGAACAGGAATTCAATCAGTGCGCTTCTCTCAGGCTGGTTTTGATGTGACTGGACTGGACTTGAGTGCGGATATGTTGAAGATTGCGGAGAAGAGGGCTGCTTCAGCCAAGCAAAAGATTGACTTTATGGAAGGCAATATGCTGGATTTGTCTAAGGCAGGTCAATATGATTTTGTCACGTGTTACTCTGACTCAATCTGCTACATGCAGGATGAGGTAGAAGTCGGGGACGTTTTTAAAGAAGTCTATAATGCTCTCAATGAAGATGGTGTTTTTATCTTTGATGTGCATTCGACTTACCAGACGGATGAGGTTTTTCCAGGTTATTCCTATCATGAAAATGCGGAAGATTTTGCCATGCTTTGGGATACCTACGAGGACGAAGCTCCTCACTCCATCGTGCATGAGTTGACTTTCTTTATTAAGGAAACGGATGGTTCCTTTAGTCGCCACGATGAAGTGCATGAGGAGCGGACTTATGAGGTCCTGACCTATGATATTTTGCTGGAACAGGCCGGATTCAAATCCTTTAAACTCTTTGCGGACTTTGAAGACAAAGAGCCAACAGAAACAAGCACTCGTTGGTTTTTTGTGGCTCAGAAGTAGGAGATGGATATGGTTCGATCAAAATATTCTTGGGAAGAAGTTTCGCAGTTTAATCGTATTCGTCAAAATGGAACGCTTTGGGAGAAAGATGGACAATACTTCTATGTTCAGGAAGAAGGAACCGTATTTTCAGAGTTAGTCGTTTACGATATGTCTAAGAAACTTTTTGATATGTTAGTAAATGAAATAAAATCGGAGGATGATATCCGACATATGCTGATGTATGGAACATGGCCAATGACAGTTGCTGGATGCCATAGACCAACTATGTTGATAGCTTATCCTGAGTTACAAAAAAATTATAGTAATGAACAACTGGCAGAAATCCTTCCAGTAGGAGAAAAACAATGGCTTAACTGGAGAGGAAGATTGCCTGAGCGGTATCGTAGATTTCGTCATTAGAATGGGAGAACATTATGACCATCACAGGTATTATCGCGGAATTCAATCCTTTTCATAATGGCCACAAATACCTGCTTGAGCAGGCGGAGGGACTGAAAATCGTTGTCATGTCTGGGAATTTCATGCAGCGTGGAGAGCCTGCTATCGTGGACAAGTGGACACGGGCTCAGATGGCACTGGAAAATGGAGCGGATCTGGTAGTGGAATTGCCCTTTTTAGTCAGTGTTCAGGCGGCAGATTTCTTTGGTCAAGGAGCTGTGGATATCTTGGCTCACTTGGGTATTGATACTCTAGCCTTTGGGACGGAGGAAGTTCTAGATTATCAGAAAATTGCTGACTTATACGCAGAGTGTGGTCAAGAGATGGAGAATTTTGTGGACAATCTACCTGATTCACTCTCCTACCCTCAGAAAACCCAAGCCATGTGGAAGGAATTTACAGGTCTTGATTTTTCAGGCAATACCCCCAATCATGTTCTAGCTTTGGCCTATGCCAAGGCGGTTGCAGGACGCAACATCAAGCTTGAGCCGATTCAGCGTCAGGGAGCGGGTTATCATTCTGTGGACAAGGAGGTGGATTTTGCCTCTGCAACAGCCCTCCGTCAGCACCAGAGGGACAAAGATTTCTTAGAACGCTTTATGCCTTCTGTTGCTCTCTTTGAGTTGGCGAGCAAGGTAAGCTGGGATGACTATTTTCCCTTGCTCCGCTATCAAATCTTGTCAAATCCAGACCTAACTACCATCTATCAGGTCAATCAAGAAATGGCTGTGCGCATCAAGGATGCTATCAAAACAGCCCAGTCTGTTGACGAATTGGTCGAGGCGGTTACCACCAAGCGTTACACCAAGGCGCGTGTCAGACGTCTCTTGACCTATATCTTGGTGCAGGCTAGAGAAAGTGACTTGCCAGAAGCCATCCATGTCCTTGGCTTTACCGAAAAAGGCAGACAACATCTTAAGTCTCTGAAAGGGCAGATCCATCTAGTCAGCCGAATTGGTAAAAAACCTTGGGATGTTATGACTCAAAAGGCAGACCAGATTTACCAACTAGGACACCCAAGCATCACAGAGCAGAGTTTCGGCAGAGTGCCGATTAGAATAGAAACAAACTAAGTCTACTGAAAGGTAGGCTTTTTTGCTTCGTTTTTCGTGGAAATTTAAATTTTTAAAGATTCTTAATTTTACTTGAAAATCTAAGGGATTTCTTCAAAAATTCATACAAAACTCTTCAATTTGGGTTTGTGAAAATTGTTTTTTTATGATAGAATATTAAGGAATGTATGTCATTCGATAAACAAATTTAATGAGGTAAAAACATGGAAATCATGACACTTGCGATTGCTGTTTTTGCCGTCATCATTGGTTTAGTCATTGGATATGTCAGCATCTCAGCTAAGATGAAATCATCTCAAGAGGCTGCAGAGTTGATGCTTCTAAATGCTGAACAAGAAGCAACTAATTTACGAGGACAAGCTGAGCGCGAAGCGGATTTATTGCTAAATGAAGCCAAGAGCGAAAGCAAGTCTCTTAAAAAAGAAGCACTATTGGAGGCCAAAGAGGAAGCCAGAAAATACCGTGAAGAAGTGGACGCTGAATTTAAGTCAGAACGTCAGGAGCTCAAGCAAATTGAAAGTCGTTTGACGGAGAGAGCTGCGAGCCTTGACCGCAAAGACGACAATTTGACGAACAAAGAACAAACACTTGAACAAAAAGAACAAAGTATTTCTGATAGAGCAAAAAACCTTGATGCACGTGAAGAGCAATTAGAGGAAGTCGAAAGACAAAAAGAAGCTGAACTTGAACGTATCGGTTCCCTTTCCCAAACTGAGGCTCGAGATATTATCTTGGCTCAGACAGAGGAAAACTTGACTAAGGAAATTGCTAGCCGCATTCGTGAGGCTGAGCAAGAAGTCAAGGAACGTTCAGACAAGATTGCGAAAGATATCTTGGTTCAGGCTATGCAGCGTATCGCTGGTGACTATGTAGCAGAGTCAACAAACTCGACAGTTCACCTACCAGATGATACCATGAAGGGACGCATTATCGGACGCGAAGGTCGAAACATTCGTACCTTTGAAAGTTTGACAGGGGTCGATGTGATCATCGATGACACGCCAGAAGTGGTAACCTTGTCAGGATTTGATCCGATTCGTCGTGAAATTGCTCGTATGACCATGGAAATGTTGCTCAAGGATGGCCGTATCCACCCAGCTCGTATCGAGGAGTTGGTGGAGAAAAACCGTCAAGAGATTGACAATAAGATCCGCGAATACGGTGAGGCTGCTGCCTATGAGATTGGTGCGCCAAACCTCCATCCAGACTTGATGAAGATCATGGGACGCTTGCAGTTCCGTACTTCATATGGACAAAATGTCTTGCGTCATTCGATTGAGGTTGCTAAGTTATCTGGTATCATCGCCAGTGAACTTGGTGAAAATGCAGCTCTTGCCCGTCGTGCTGGATTCCTTCACGACATCGGGAAAGCTATTGACCGCGAGGTTGAAGGTAGCCACGTTGAGATTGGTACGGAATTGGCTCGTAAGTACAAGGAACACCCAGTTGTGGTGAATACTATTGCTAGCCACCACGGCGATGTCGAAGCCGAAAGCGTCATTGCAGTGATCGTTGCTGCAGCAGATGCCTTGAGTGCAGCGCGTCCAGGTGCTCGTAGTGAATCTCTTGAAAGCTACATCAAGCGTCTCCATGATTTGGAAGAAATTGCCAATGGCTTTGAAGGAGTGCAAAATAGCTTTGCCCTTCAAGCAGGACGTGAAATCCGTATCATGGTAAATCCAGGACAAATCAAAGACGACAAAGTCACAATCTTGGCTCACAAAGTTCGTGAGAAAATTGAAAACAATCTCGATTACCCAGGAAATATCAAGGTAACCGTGATCCGCGAACTTCGTGCAGTAGATTATGCTAAATAAATAAGAAAGAGCAGTTGAAATATTACTGCTTTTTTGTTACACTAGATAGAAAGACTGTAGAAGGATAACTGACGCTATCATCACTATCCGAGAGAAATTTTACTTTATTTCACAGACTAACTAAAGGAGACATAATGGCAGACCGAGGCTTGCTAATCGTTTTTTCTGGTCCTTCAGGAGTTGGGAAAGGAACGGTTAGAAGAGAGATTTTTGAGAGTTCTGAGAATCAATTTCAATACTCTGTATCGATGACGACGCGTGCGCAACGTCCTGGTGAAGTGGATGGAGTGGACTATTTCTTCCGTACTCGTGAAGAGTTCGAAGAGCTGATCCGTCAAGGTCAGATGTTGGAATATGCAGAATATGTCGGTAACTACTATGGAACTCCTCTGACCTATGTCAATGAAACTCTGGACAAGGGAATCGATGTCTTTCTTGAGATTGAAGTCCAAGGAGCCCTTCAGGTTAAGAAAAAGGTTCCAGATGCTGTCTTTATCTTTCTAACACCACCAGATTTGGATGAATTGCAAGATCGTTTGGTAGGTCGTGGAACAGATAGCGCTGAAGTGATTGCCCAACGAATTGAAAAAGCCAAGGAAGAAATTGCCCTCATGCGTGAGTATGATTATGCCATTGTCAACGATCAGGTGCCCCTCGCTGCTGAACGTGTCAAGCGTGTGATCGAAGCAGAACACTTCCGTGTGGATCGTGTCATTGGTCACTACCAGGAGATGTTGCCAAAATCTCCAACTACTCGATAAACTGATAAACTATAGGAAACAGGTACAAGCAAATGATGTTAAAACCCTCTATTGATACCTTGCTAGACAAGGTACCATCAAAATATTCACTCGTAATCTTAGAAGCAAAACGTGCCCACGAACTAGAGGCAGGTGCGCCAGCTACTCAAGAGTTTAAGTCTGAAAAATCAACTCTTCGCGCTTTAGAAGAAATCGAGTCTGGAAATGTAACCATTCACCCAGATCCAGAAGGAAAACGTGAAGCGGTTCGTCTCCGTATCGAAGAAGAAAAACGCCGCAGAGAAGAAGAAGAAAAGAAAATCAAAGAGCAAATTGCTAAAGAAAAAGAAGATGGTGAAAAAATTTAAGGTTGGGGGGACTCAATCTTATTTTTTCTATTGCAAGAATTTACTGACAAGGAGGAGGTGAGAAGATGGCTATCGCAAAGATTATCGTGAATGTTCCCCTGATGCAAACGGACCAGCCTTATAGTTATAAGGTTCCAGAGGAATTTATAGACATGCTGGAAGTCGGTATGCGGGTCCATGTGCCTTTTGGCAAAGGCAATCGCTTGATACAAGGAATTGTGCTGGGTTTGGAGTCCCAGTCGGATGAAGAGGTGGCTGATCAGAACTTGAAGGAGATTGCAGAAGTGCTAGATTTTTCCCCTGTTCTCACGCAAGAGCAACTCTGGCTGGCTGAGGAGTTACGCAAGTCTGTCTTTTCTTACAAAATCTCCATCCTAAAAGCCATGCTTCCAGGATTTTTAAACTCTAGCTATGATAAGATTCTCTATCCTCTAGAAGGTCTCAGCCAGGCAGACCGAGAGCGTCTGTTTGGTTCAGAAGATTCGCTAGCCTTTTCTTCTCTAGACCTTGCCAAACAGGCAGAAATGATGCGCTTGACCAGAAAAGGGCTGCTCCGTTTAGAATACCAGGCAGTCGATCAAAAAAAGGTCAAGACCCAGTCTTGGTATGAGGTTGATGCTACTCAGCTAGAGAAGATTGAGATTTCTGCGCGTGCTAAGAAAAAAGCAGAGCTCAGAGACTATTTGCTGTCTCATCCTAAGAGTGCTCCTCTGGCTAGTTTGCTAGAGTCCTATTCGCGGGAGCAAGTCAACTTCTTTGTGGAACAAGGTGCTGTGTCCATAGTCCAAAAGGAAGTGCAACGCTCAGCTGCTTATTTTGAAGGCATTGAAGCCAGCCAACCTTTGGAGTTGAATCCAGAACAAAGAAAGGCGCGTGATGCCGTTGTCAGTGCTATTGGCAGTCAACAGCCTCCTTTCCTCCTTCAAGGAATTACAGGAAGTGGGAAAACGGAGGTTTACTTGCAGATTATCCAAGGAGCCTTGGATAAGGGTAAGACGGCTATTTTGTTGGTTCCTGAGATTTCTCTGACGCCACAAATGACGGAGCGTTTTGTTGCTCGATTTGGTGAGAAAGTAGCCATTCTCCACTCAGGCCTATCCAATGGTGAGAAGTACGACGAATGGCGCAAGGTTGAGCGCGGCGATGCCCAAGTTGTCGTTGGCGCTCGATCAGCTATCTTTGCTCCTCTGAAAAATCTGGGTGTTATGATTATCGATGAAGAGCATGAAGCCAGCTACAAACAAGACAGCAATCCCCGTTATCATGCCAGAGAGGTCGCCATTCTACGGGCCCAGTATAATCAAGCAGCCCTGGTCCTTGGTTCGGCGACACCGAGCTTAGAGAGCCGTGCGCGGGCTGGAAAAGGCGTCTATCAACACTTACGTCTGACCCAACGGGCTAATCCTTTAGCCACTATTCCTGAGGTTCAAGTGATTGACTTTCGGGACTATATCGGGCAGAATGAGACATCAAACTTTACGCCTCCTTTGCTAGAGGCCATCCAAGACCGTTTGGATAAAAAAGAGCAGGTAGTCCTCATGCTCAACCGTCGGGGTTATTCTAGCTTTGTTATGTGTCGGGAGTGTGGGACGGTAGATAGCTGCCCCAACTGTGACATTTCTCTGACTCTCCATATGGATACCAAGACCATGAACTGCCATTACTGTGGCTTTTCGAAGGGAATTCCTCATGTCTGTCCCAACTGTCAGAGTCGCAGCATTCGCTACTACGGGACGGGGACTCAGAAAGCCTATGATGAGCTAGTAGAGCTCTTTCCTCAGGCTCGCATTCTGCGGATGGATGTGGATACGACTCGCAAGAAAGGTAGTCACCAAGCTCTTCTTGAGCAGTTTGGTCGAGGGGAAGCAGATATCTTGTTGGGAACTCAGATGATTGCCAAGGGCTTGGATTTTCCAAATGTGACCCTAGTCGGAGTCCTCAATGCGGATACAGCCCTAAACTTGCCTGATTTCCGTTCTTCTGAGAGAACCTTCCAACTCTTAACTCAGGTGGCAGGCCGTGCAGGTCGTGCAGAAAAGACTGGGCAGGTCTTGATCCAGTCATACAATCCTGAGCACTATGCCATTCGATTTGCCAAAGACCAAGACTACGAAGGCTTTTACGCTTATGAAATGAGTATCAGGCGCCAACTCGGCTATCCGCCTTATTATTTTACGATTGGGATTACCCTCTCTCACAAGAAAGAAGAAGAGGTTGTCAAACGTGCCTATGAAGTCATGGGAATTTTGCGCTCAGGTTTATCGGAAACTAGTAAAATCCTTGGACCAACACCTAAACCCATCGCACGTACCCACAACCTTTATCATTACCAGATTTTGATTAAATACCGTTTAGAAGATGAGCTGGGACCAACTCTCAATCGAGTTTTGGCCTTGACTCAAGAACGGGAAAATAGCGAGCTTCGTCTCAGTATTGACCATGAGCCGCAGCAATTTTTATAAGAAGGAGAAGAAATGACAAAACTAATCTTTATGGGGACTCCCGATTTTTCAGCGACAGTTTTGAAGGGGTTGTTATCAGACGACCGTTATGAAATTCTAGCAGTTGTGACTCAGCCTGATCGTGCTGTCGGCCGTAAAAAAGTGATCCAAGAAACCCCAGTCAAGCAGGCTGCCAAAGAAGCAGGCCTTCCCATCTACCAACCTGAAAAATTATCTGGAAGTCCAGAGATGGAAGCCATTATGAAGCTAGGGGCGGATGGGATTGTGACCGCTGCTTTTGGGCAGTTCCTCCCAAGTAAACTTCTTGATAGCATGAACTTTGCGGTCAACGTTCACGCTTCCCTTCTTCCAAAACACCGTGGTGGTGCCCCCATTCATTATGCCTTGATTCAAGGGGATAAGGAAGCTGGTGTGACCATTATGGAGATGGTCAAGGAAATGGATGCAGGGGATATGATTTCTCGTCGCAGTATTCCTATCACAGATGAGGACAATGTCGGCACCTTGTTTGAAAAATTAGCGATTGTTGGTCGTGACTTGCTTTTGGATACGCTACCTGGCTACCTAGCAGGAGAAATCCAACCTGAACCACAAGATCCTAGTCAAGTCACTTTCTCGCCAAATATCAAACCAGAGGAAGAAAAGTTGGACTGGAATAAGACTAACCGTCAACTCTTTAACCAAATCAGAGGGATGAATCCATGGCCTGTTGCCCACACTTTTCTCAAGGGAGACCGCTTTAAGATTTATGAAGCTCTACCAGTAGAAGGTCAGGGAGCTCCAGGTGAGATTCTCTCTATTGGAAAGAAGGAATTGATCGTCGCTACGGCAGAAGGAGCTTTGTCTCTCAAACAAGTGCAGCCAGCTGGTAAGCCTAAGATGGATATTTCTTCCTTCCTCAACGGTGTTGGACGCACATTGACAGTAGGAGAACGATTTGGTGACTAAAGTAGAAACGGCTAGAAGTCTAGCTTTGGCAGTGCTAGAGGATGTTTTGATGAACCAAGCATATTCCAATATTGCTTTAAACAAACACCTCAAGGGGAGTCAACTCTCAGTAGCAGATAAGGGTTTGGTGACAGAGATTGTCTACGGAACGGTAGCCCGAAAACTCACTCTGGAATGGTACCTGTCCCACTTTATCGAAGACAGAGATAAGCTAGATAACTGGCTCTATGTTCTGCTCCTCCTGAGCGCTTACCAACTTCGGTATCTAGATAAGATTCCTAATCACGCTGTTGTTAATGAAGCAGTGGAACTAGCCAAAGCCCGTAAAAAAGGCAGTGAAAAATTGGTCAACGCCGTCCTTCGTCGTATCTTGCGAGAAGGTTGGCCAGATATTGACAGCATCAAACGAAAAAATAAGCGTGATTCCATTGCCTATTCTCTCCCAGTTTGGCTCGTGTCTAAACTCAAGGAAGAATACGGGGAAGAGCGAGCCCAAGCCATTTTTGAAAGCCTTTTGGTGCGCAACAAAGCCAGTATTCGGGTGACTGACTTGAGTCGAAAAGAGGAAATCAAAGCTTTGTTAGAGGCAACTGATTCCCCTTTGGTAGCTACTGGTCTGGTCAAGGAGCACGGCCACTTTGCAGGACATGATTTGTTTGCAGATGGAGCCATCACCATCCAAGACGAGTCTAGTCAACTGGTTGCTCCGACGCTTGATTTACAAGGTGATGAGCGAGTGCTTGATGCCTGTGCGGCTCCGGGTGGAAAAACAGCCCACATAGCCTCTTATCTCACGACAGGTCAGGTTACTGCTCTGGACTTGTATGACCACAAGTTGGACTTGATCCAAGAAAATGCGGAGCGTTTAGGAGTAGCAGATCGAGTGCAAACGCAAAAATTAGATGCCAGAAAAGTGCATGAGTTTTTCGGTCGGGACTCTTTTGATAAGATTTTGGTAGATGCTCCTTGTTCTGGGATTGGACTCTTGCGTCGCAAACCAGACATCAAATACAATAAAGAAACAGCAGATTTCACGTCCTTACAGGAAATTCAGCTGGAAATATTAGGTAGTGTTTGTCAAACGCTACGAAAAGGTGGTATAATAACTTATAGTACCTGTACTATTGTCTCTGAGGAGAACTTTCAAGTCGTTGAGGCGTTTTTAGAAAGTCATCCCGAGTTCGAGCAGGTTAAACTAGAACACGAATGTAAAGATATCCTGAAAGATGGCTGCATCCTGATCACTCCTGAATTGTATGGAAGTGATGGATTCTTTATTAGCCAATTTCGCAAGATATCAGAATAGGAAGGAACTGACACAATGGAAATAGCATTATTAACAGATGTTGGTCAGAAACGGACAAATAATCAGGACTATGTCAATCACTTTGTCAACCGAGCAGGACGCACTATGATCATCTTGGCTGACGGGATGGGAGGACACCGTGCAGGAAATATCGCTAGTGAGATGGCGGTAACAGACCTTGGTGTGGCTTGGGTGGATACCCAAATTGACTCAGTCAATGAAGTTCGTGAGTGGTTTGCCCACTACCTGGAGATTGAAAATCAAAAAATTCATCAACTAGGTCAGGACGAAGCCTACAGAGGCATGGGAACAACGCTAGAAGCTGTTGCGTTTATTGACAACCAAGCCATCTATGCTCATATTGGAGATTCTCGTATCGGTTTGATTCGTGGAGAAGAATACCACCAGTTGACGAGTGACCATTCCTTGGTCAACGAATTGCTCAAGGCTGGTCAATTGACTCCAGAAGAAGCAGAAACTCACCCTCAAAAGAATATCATCACCCAGTCCATCGGACAAAAAGATGAGATCCAGCCAGATTTTGGGATGATTACACTGGAGTCAGGAGATTATCTTTTGCTCAATAGTGATGGTTTGACCAATATGATTTCGGCAAGTGAGATTTATGATATTGTAACTAGCGATATTTCCCTAGCAGACAAGGCGGCAACCCTCATTCGTTTCGCTAACAATGCAGGAGGTTTAGACAACATTACGGTTGCCCTTGTTTACATGAACGAGGAGGCAGCAGAATGATCCAAATCGGCAAGATTTTTGCCGGGCGGTATCGGATTGTCAAGCAGATTGGTCGAGGAGGCATGGCAGATGTTTACTTGGCCAAGGATTTGATCCTAGACGGGGAAGAAGTGGCAGTGAAGGTCCTGAGGACCAACTACCAGACGGACCCGATTGCTGTGGCACGTTTCCAGCGTGAAGCGAGGGCCATGGCGGATCTGGACCATCCTCATATCGTTCGGATAACAGATATTGGTGAGGAAGACGGTCAACAGTACCTAGCTATGGAATACGTAGCAGGTCTTGACCTCAAGCGTTATATTAAAGAACACTATCCTCTTTCAAACGAAGAAGCGGTTCGGATTATGGGGCAAATCCTCTTGGCCATGCGCTTAGCCCATACTCGAGGAATCGTTCACCGGGATTTGAAACCTCAAAATATCCTCTTGACACCTGACGGCACAGCTAAGGTTACGGACTTTGGGATTGCCGTAGCCTTTGCGGAGACCAGTCTGACCCAGACAAACTCAATGTTAGGCTCTGTTCATTATTTGTCACCTGAGCAAGCGCGTGGTTCAAAAGCGACCTTCCAGAGTGATATCTATGCAATGGGGATTATCTTCTATGAAATGCTTACGGGACATATCCCTTATGATGGGGATAGTGCGGTTACGATTGCCCTCCAGCATTTCCAGAAGCCACTTCCGTCCGTCATAGCTGAAAACCCATCTGTCCCTCAGGCTTTAGAAAATGTTGTCATCAAGGCAACTGCTAAGAAGCTGTCAGACCGTTATCAGTCTGTTTCAGAAATGTATGTGGACTTGTCAACTAGCTTGTCTTATAATCGTCGGAATGAACCGAAACTGGTCTTTGACGATGCGAGTAAGGCAGACACTAAGACTTTACCTAAAGTTCCACAAAGTACACTGACATCGATTCCTAAAGCTCCGGCGCAAGAAGAACGCCCTCAGCCAAAGAAACCAACTCAACCAGTGGCAGAGCCGGCTCCAGCGCCAAAGCCAGCCAAGAAACGGAAGTTTAAGGCTCGCTATATGATTCTTTTGGCTAGTCTTCTATTGGTTGCAGCCTCTTTGGTCTGGATTTTGTCAAGAACACCAGCAACGATTGCTATTCCTGACGTAGCTGGACAAACCGTTGCAGAGGCTAAGGAAGCTCTTAAAAAATCCAAGTTTGAAGCCGGTGAAGAAAAGTCAGAGGCCAGCGATACCGTAGCAGAAGGACGTGTTATTCGAACGGATCCAGAAGCTGGTAGCGGCCGAAAAGAAGGAACCAAGGTCAATTTGATCGTTTCTTCTGGTAAGCAATCCTTCCAATTGAGCAATTATGTCGGACGTAAGTATACGGAAGTTGTAGCTGAACTCAAGGAGAAGAAGGTTCCTGAAAATCTAATCAAGATGGAAGAGGAAGAATCCAATGAAAGCGAACCTGGAATCGTCCTCAGACAGACCCCTGCTTCGGGTTCGACCTATGATCTCTCAAAAGCCACTACGATTACCTTAACAGTGGCTAAGAAGGTGACTAGTGTCAGCATGCCGAACTACATCGGTTCAAGTCTCGAGTTTACAAAGAATAACTTGACTCAGATTGTCGGTGTGAAGGAAGCAAATATTGAGGTTGTAGAAGTCTCGACTGCTCCTGAAGGAACGGCAGAAGGAACTGTTGTAAGTCAAACGCCAAGAGCAGGAGAACTGGTTGATCTTGCAAGTACCCGTATCAAACTTTCCATCTACAAACCAAAAACACCACCATCAACTTCATCCTCTAATCCTGCCCAACATGGGAACCAGGGTTCTCCTACAAGTCCAAACCAGGGGAACCAACAAGGAAATCAACAAGGGAATCAACAAGGGAACACTCCTTCTAGCAGTTCATCCAATAGTGAAGGATCTCACGAAAGTTCTCGAGATTAAACGAATCTTTGTCATGAATTCATGACAAAGATTTTTTTTCACAAGATTTTGTGATAAAATATAGGAAGTAGAAAAAAGGAGGAGAAAATGGACGAATCGAGAGAGTTGAATGCCGTCATTGATGTGATTATGCTAGCAGGAACCATCCTCCTGAAAAGTGGCTCAGAGATTCATCGGGTTGAGGATACTATGATCCGTATTGCCCATTCGCAGGGAATAATGGATTGCAATGTTCTTGCCATGCCCGCAGCTATTTTCTTTTCTATCGAAAACACCAATATTTCTCGGATGAAACGGGTAACCTCATCTTCTTATAACATTGAAAAAGTCTGTGATGTCAACCAAGTATCACGGGAGCTTGTCGGAGGGCAGATTGACCTCTCGACAGCCTTTAAAAAGCTGAAAGAAATCGGCAATCAAGCCCTTCCTTATACCAAGTTCCAAGTGACCGTAGCAGCGACCCTCAGTGCCCCTTTCTTCTCAATTATGTTTGGGGGCAATGTTTATGACGCTTTTGGTGCGGCTATTGCAACCTTATTTGGATTTGCCTTCTCTCTCTACGTAGAGAAGTTTGTCCGCATTCCTTTTGTAACGGCCTTTGCGGGTGCCTTTGTTTTCGGATTGATCGCCCAGTTTTGGGCCCGCTATACAGGATTTCCTTCGACGGCAGACCTGATTATAGCAGGTGCTGTCATGCCCTTTGTTCCAGGGATTGCTCTGACAAATGCGGTACGGGATATCATGACCAACCATATCAACTCTGGTATGAGCAAGATGTTTGAATCTTTGCTCATTACCCTCGCTTTAGGGGCCGGCACCTCTGTCGCCCTGGTTTTGATGACATAAGATGACTCTAACAAGTATTTTGCTCCAAGCAGTGGCGAGTTTACTCGCCATTATCACCTTTCTAATCGTACTGAATGTTCAACGCTCCATGCTCCTACCTGGTGGTATTTTGGGAATGGGCGTTTGGCTCCTCTATCTCGTGCTCAAAGAACCAACCAATGTTATTATTGCGACCTTTATCGCAGCAGTAATTGGCTCTTGCATCAGCCAGATTTTAAGTATTGTCTATAAGACACCAGCGGTGGTCTTTGTCTTGGCCATTCTTGCCCCCTTGGTGCCGGGTTATTTATCCTATCGAACGACAGCTTTCTTTGTGACAGGAGATTACAGCCATGCTATTGCCAGCGCGACTTTGGTGGTTATGTTAGCTCTTGTTATTTCTATTGGAATGGCAAGTGGAACGGTGATTTTAAAGCTTTATTACTATATCCGAAAACAACGAGGAATCTCCTCCTAATGCAGTGAAAGCAAAGACTTGATTTGTTGAATCAAGTCTTTTTTCTCTCTTTTGTCCCTATTTGTGATAAAATAGAATGAAACGATTTTTTACAATGAATGAAAAAACAGAGGTAAATATGACAATCGGTATTGATAAGATTGGTTTTGCGACCAGTCAATTTGTCTTGAAATTACAAGACTTAGCAGAAGCGAGGGGAGTTGACCCCGAAAAATTTAGCAAGGGACTCTTGTTAAATGAAATTAGTATTGCGCCACTGACTGAGGACATTGTTACCTTGGCAGCTAGTGCAAGCAACTCTATTTTAACAGACAAAGAAAAAGAAGAAATCGATATGGTCATCGTGGCGACCGAGTCAGGGATTGACCAAAGTAAGGCAGCGGCAGTCTTTGTTCATGGCCTATTAGGCATTCAGCCTTTCGCCCGTAGCTTTGAAATCAAAGAAGCCTGCTATGGAGCGACAGCTGCCCTTCATTATGCTAAATTGCATGTGGAAAATTCTCCAGAGTCCAAGGTTTTGGTCATTGCCAGTGATATTGCCAAGTATGGTGTGGCAACTCCGGGTGAGCCAACTCAGGGAGCTGGAAGCGTGGCGATGCTGATCACCCAAAATCCTCGCATCATGGCCTTTAACAATGATAACGTTGCTCAAACGCGCGACATCATGGATTTCTGGCGTCCGAACTATTCAAGCACTCCTTATGTAAACGGCATGTACTCGACCCAACAGTATCTTGATTGCCTGACAACGACTTGGGATGAATACAAGAAACGCTACGATTGGACTATGGATGACTTTGCGGCTATCTGCTTCCACTTGCCTTATCCTAAGTTGGCCCTAAAAGGCTTGCGCAAGATGATGGACAAAACTTTGTCTAAAGAAAAACAGGATAGTTTGCAAGAAAACTTTGATAAGTCCATTCTCTACAGTCAGATGATTGGGAATATCTACACGGGTTCCCTCTTCCTCGGCCTTCTCTCCCTTTTGGAAAATGCAGAGACTTTGAAGGCTGGAGATAAAATTGCCCTCTACAGTTACGGAAGTGGAGCGGTTTCAGAGTTCTTTAGTGGAGAGCTGGTCGAAGGCTATGAGACTTACCTTGATAAGGATCGCTTGAGCAAACTCAAGCAACGTACAGCATTGTCAGTTGTGGACTATGAAAAAGTCTTCTTCGAAGACTTGCAGTTGGATGAGTCTGGCTCAGCTCAATTTGCAGGTTATGAACATCAAGACTATGCCTTGGTTGAAATTGTCGACCACCAACGCCGTTATAGCAAGGTTGAAAAATAATGAAGATAAGTTGGAATGGATTTTCTAAAAAATCATACTATGAGCGCCTAGAGTTGTTGAAAGCTCAGGCGCTCCTTAGTCCTGAAAAGCAAACGAGTCTCGAGCAGGATGAACAAGTCAGCTTGGCAGTTGCAGACCAGCTGAGTGAGAATGTGGTAGGAACTTTTTCTCTTCCTTATTCGATCATTCCAGAGCTTGTGGTGAATGGTCAGGACTACACAGTTCCCTATGTGACAGAAGAACCGTCTGTGGTTGCTGCGGCCAGCTATGCTAGTAAAATCATCAAGCGAGCAGGTGGTTTTACTGCTCGGGTTCATCAGCGCCAGATGATCGGCCAGGTAGCCCTTTATCAAGTTGCTGATCCTGAACAAGCGCAAGAGAAGATTGCCAGCAAGAAAGCGGAGCTCTTGGAACTTGCCAATCAAGCCTATCCTTCTATCGTCAAACGTGGTGGCGGGGCGCGTGATTTGCATGTAGAACAGATCAAAGGTGAAACGAATTTTCTCGTTGTTTATCTTCATGCCGATACCCAGGAAGCCATGGGAGCCAATATGCTCAACACCATGCTGGAAGCTTTGAAACCAGTCTTAGAAGAACTCAGTCAGGGACAGAGTCTCATGGGAATCCTGTCCAACTACGCGACCGATTCTCTGGTGACTGCAAGCTGTCGTATCGCCTTTCGCTACTTGAGCCGACAAAAGGATGAAGCCAGAGAAATAGCAGAGAAAATAGCTTTGGCTAGCCAGTTTGCGCAGGCTGATCCTTACCGAGCATCTACTCACAATAAAGGGATTTTTAATGGTATCGATGCCATTTTAATCGCCACGGGTAATGACTGGCGTGCCATCGAAGCTGGAGCCCATGCCTTTGCCAGTCGAGATGGACGCTATCAAGGCCTCAGCCGATGGAGTCTAGATAGGGACTCAGAAGAATTGGTCGGTGAGATGACCCTACTCATGCCGGTAGCGACCAAGGGCGGCTCTATCGGTCTCAACCCTCGTGTAGCCCTCAGTCATGAACTACTGGGGAATCCTTCAGCCAAGGAATTAGCTCAGATTATCGTGTCCATCGGTCTTGCCCAAAACTTTGCGGCTCTCAAAGCCTTGGTCAGTACGGGCATCCAGCAAGGCCACATGAAATTGCAGGCCAAATCCCTAGCTCTCCTAGCAGGTGCTAATGAGTCCGAGGTTGCTCCACTGGTCGAGCACTTGATCGCAGATAAAACCTTTAACTTAGAGACAGCCCAGCGCTATTTAGAAAATTTACGATCATAAAAAAACTCAGACGAATTCGTCTGAGTTTTTTGTACTTAAATACTTTTTCCTGGTAATAGGGTGACGGGTAAGAAGTAACCAGTTGTCGCAACTTCCTTGCCTTCAATCTTCTGTAAGAGAAGATCGACAGTGAGTTGGGCAATCTCTTTCATAGGTTGCTTAATAGTTGTCAAATGAGGATAGTAGTTCTCGATAAAGTAGGTCCCATCATAGCCGATGACCTTGAGCTTTTCAGGAACAGAAATTCCCAGCTCTTGAGCAATTTTGATAACCAGGATAGCTGTCAAATCATCCGAAGCAAAAATCGCATCTGGTTTCTGATGGGTCAAGATATTTTTGATTTCCATTTCTTTTCGGACGGGAGAAAAGTCACTGGAAACATTGATAATAGGAGCTTTCGGGAGAACAGAAGCAAAGCCAGCGTGGCGCAGTCCAGTCGGTGAGTTGGAATTGTCATTTCCTGTAATCATGATGATAGACTGGGCTCCAGTCTTGACCAGAGTTTGGGCGGCGAGGACTCCGCCACCGTAGTTATCGGAGGAGACAACAGGAATGTCTGGAGACAAGTTTCGGTCAAAGGAAATGATCGGTGCAGTCACGCGATTGTAGTCTTCGATTCCCAAGTTGTGACTTCCAGAAATGATACCATCGACCTGATTGGCCTCCAGCATTTCAATGTACTCTCGTTCTTTTTCAGAGTCATGTTCGCTGTTACAGATGATGGTCTTGTAGCCATTCTTGAAGAGCTGGTGTTCCAACTTGTCAATCAACTCCGCATAAAAGACATGACTGATGTTTGGAAAAATAAGTCCAATCAACTTGGCAGATTTTCCTTGGAGGCTTCGAGCCAGATTATTGGGCTTGTAGCCTAGCTCTCGCATGGCTTCATTTACCTTTTGAATGGTTTTCTCAGATAGATAACCCTTTTTATTGATGACCCGTGAGACGGTAGTGGGGCTGACGCCTGCAAGTTTTGCGACATCAGTTAGTTTTGCGACCATAATCTAATTCATAGTAAGTTCCAGTTGGGTTCCCAGATTTGATGAGGATACCATTTTGGTCTGCATGTGGGAAAACACGACCAGAAAATACTTTTTCTCCTTTATTGATGAAAATTTCAAAGACTGACTTGTCGATGAAGATAGTGGCAGTAGTAGCTTGGTTATTGATAGGGCAAGAACGAGTTGTACCAAATTCTTGGGCGTACTGTTCACCAGCCTGACTACGATCCACTGTCACCTGTCCATTGACAAGATCAAAGTTGATTGAAAGCCCCTTGCCTTCTTTATCAGCGAGCAAGACAATCTCGCTTTGGCTATTGGCCTCCAAGTTGAGCTCCAGTTCATAGGTGTTATTGGTTTGAGTACGATTTGAGAAGACCTCTTCAGAAGAACGAAGTTCTTTGACGGCTGAGACAGGATATTGGTAGAGTTTGCCATCTTTGATAGTGAGTTCTTTGACCAATGAGAAGGTTCCTTGGTGGTCAAAACAGTCAGATGGGTAAGAAACATCTGGTAACCCAAGCCAACTTACCGCTAGTGCACGTCCATCTGGAGCGTTGAAGGCTTGCGTTGCATAGGCTTCAAAACCATAGTCTAGATTTTGCAATGGAGAGACATCTACCATTTCGGCATTTTCAGGATCAAAGGAAGCCCCGATTTTGTACATGTTTGGATAGATATTGTCATAGTCTAGAACAGCCTTATCCAATCCTTGTGGGCAGTAGAGAAGGACAGGTTGCTCCCCTGCAAAGACTAGATTTGGACATTCCATCATGTAGGCAGTGCGGTCGTTAGCAAAGTTAAGGTCGCCAACTGCTTGCCAGTTTGTATAATCATTGTCCACAGCCTTGTAGAGACGGACGAAGCCTTTTTTCTCCAAGTCCTGTCCACCGACGATGGCATAATATTGCCCCTTAAAGTTAAAAATTTGTGGGTCGCGGAAGTGGTCAGTAGAGTCTGCTGGCTGGTCAATCAAGATCTTGTCAATCTTTGTAATTTTGCCATCTTTATCCATCAAAGCACCAATCTGGTAAGGGTGACGGATCCAATTATCATCACGGACATTTCCAGTATAAAATAGGAACAACTGATCGCCGAACTGCATGGCAGAACCAGAGTAGGCACCGTGGCTATCTAATGGAGTATCTGGCAAAACTTTGACTCCAGTTTCTGTAAAGTGCACTAAATCATCACTTTCAAGCTGCACCCAAGACTTCAACCCATGGGCTGCACCAAAGGGGAAGTTTTGGTAAAAGAGAATCCATTTGCCATCAAAATAAGAAAAACCATTTGGATCATTGAGAAGGCCCATTTTAGGCTCGACATGGTAACGAGTATGCCAAGGAGATTGAGCCATCTTTTCCTTGATTTGTTTGATTTCATCATTAGACCAGTCTTCATAGCGTCTATAACGGCGCTCAGTTGTCCATTCCATTTTATCTTTCCTCCATAAGTTCTATTCTATTATTAATAGTAAACGTTTTCGGCAAAAAAAGCAAGTCTTTTATGTTAAAAAAAAGAAAAATATGTCAAACGATTGCCATAAATCAAGTAAAGGAAATCTAGCAAATTTTCACGAAAAAATGAAAGAAAATGTAAATAAAAGCCTTGATTCCTCAAGTATAAAGATATTTTTTTGAGGAAAAAGAGAATATCCCTCAAAAACGAGCAAAAATAATCAGAGAAAAAGAAAGAGAACAAAAAATTCTGCAAAACGCTTGACATATTTTAGAAACGTGATAAAATAATAGTCGTAGGGCGAATAAAATCGCTTTCAAACAAGAACAAAATTTTATAAGGAGATTTTTGCAAATGAACAATCAGGATATTGCAAAAAAAGTCATCGAAGCCCTTGGCGGACGTGAAAATGTCAACAGTGTAGCCCACTGTGCGACTCGTCTACGTGTCATGGTCAAAGATGAAGGGAAAATCAATAAGGAAGTGATTGAGAACTTGGATAAAGTTCAAGGAGCTTTCTTTAACTCAGGCCAATACCAAATCATCTTTGGGACTGGTACAGTAAACAAGATGTACGACGAAGTGGTTGCACTTGGTTTGCCAACATCTTCTAAAGAAGATATGAAAGCAGAAGCTGCTAAACAAGGAAACTGGTTCCAACGTGCTATCCGTACTTTCGGTGACGTCTTTGTACCAATCATTCCAGTTATCGTAGCGACAGGTCTTTTCATGGGTCTTCGTGGTCTCTTGAACGCTCTTGGAATCACACTTCCAGAAGATGTTACCATTTACAGCCAAATCCTCACAGATACAGCCTTCATCATCTTACCAGGTTTAGTTGTATGGTCAACCTTCCGCGTATTCGGTGGAAATCCAGCCGTTGGTATCGTCCTTGGTATGATGCTGGTTTCTGGTTCGCTTCCAAACGCTTGGGCAGTAGCATCAGGTGGTGAAGTAACAGCTATGAACTTCTTTGGCTTCATTCCTGTTGTTGGTTTGCAAGGTTCTGTTCTTCCAGCCTTCATCATCGGGGTGGTCGGAGCCAAGTTTGAAAAAGGTCTTCGCAAGGTGGTTCCAGATGTCTTGGATCTCCTGGTGACACCATTCGTGACACTCTTGGTTATGTCTATCCTTGGACTCTTTGTCATCGGACCAGTCTTCCACGTTGTTGAAAACTACATCCTTCTCGGAACAAAAGCCATTCTTGGCTTGCCATTTGGTCTCGGTGGTTTGGTCATCGGTGGGGTTCACCAATTGATTGTCGTATCAGGTGTGCATCACATCTTCAACTTGCTTGAAGTTCAGTTGTTGGCTGCTGACCATGTCAATCCATTTAACGCTATCATCACTGCAGCAATGACAGCTCAAGGGGCTGCGACAGTTGCCGTTGGTGTTAAAACTAAAAATCCTAAACTGAAAACACTTGCTTTCCCAGCTGCTCTTTCTGCCTTCCTCGGTATTACAGAGCCTGCTATCTTCGGGGTAAACTTGCGCTTCCGTAAACCATTCTTCCTTTCATTGATCGCTGGTGCTATCGGTGGTGGATTGGCTTCAATCCTTGGACTTGCTGGTACAGGTAATGGTATCACCATCATCCCTGGTACTATGCTTTACGTTGGGAATGGCCAATTGTTCCAATACCTTCTTATGGTAGCTGTATCATTCGTTCTTGGTTTTGCCCTTACTTACATGTTTGGTTACGAGGACGAAAAAGAAGTTGCTAGTGAAGTTGCGACAGAACGTTTGGTTCAAGAAGAAACAACTGGTAACATTCCAGTAGCTCCTCAAAACGAAACAATCCAAACTCCTATCGTTGGTGACGTAGTTGCTCTTGAGAATGTTGATGATCCAGTCTTTTCAAGTGGTGCAATGGGTCAAGGGATCGCTGTAAAACCAAGCCAAGGTGTGGTTTACGCACCAGCTGATGCAGAAGTATCGATCGCCTTTGCCACAGGACATGCTTATGGTTTGAAGACAGCAAATGGAGCTGAGATCTTGATTCACGTTGGTATCGATACGGTAACTATGAACGGTGAAGGTTTTGAACAAAAAGTTGCTCAAGGCGACAAGGTCAAAGCTGGTGATGTTCTTGGAACCTTTGACTCAAATAAAATCGCTGCTGCAGGTCTTGACGACACAACAATGGTTATCGTAACCAATACAGCAGACTACGCTTCTGTGACACCAGTCGCAAGCGGTTCTGTTGTCAAGGGCGACGCAATCATCGAAGTGAAAGCCTAATCCTCTTCAAGAATCAAATCTAAAAACAAAACGAACAAATGACATGTTTGTTCGTTTTTGCTTGAATGGTAAGATTTACAGAGGAAAATCTAAAATATTGAGAAATCTAGCCCTTTAAAATGTGCTATAATAGAGAAAACAAAGATAAGAGGTTTATCATGACAAAATTATATGGAAGCTTAGAAGCGGGCGGTACAAAGTTTGTCTGTGCTGTCGGAGATGAAAATTTTAACATTGTAGAAAAAACACAGTTTCCTACAACAACTCCTATCGAAACGATCGATAAAACCATCGAATTCTTTTCAAAATTCGATAACCTTGCTGGGCTTGCTGTCGGATCATTTGGTCCAATCGATATCGACAAAAACTCCAAAACCTATGGCTTTATCACAACGACTCCAAAACCTCACTGGGCAAATGTCGACTTGCTTGGTGCCCTTCGTCGTGCTCTTAATGTACCCATGTATTTCACCACAGACGTAAACAGCTCTGCCTACGGTGAAGTAGTTGCCCGTAACAATGCTGGCGGCCGTATCGAGAACTTGGTCTACTACACAATCGGTACAGGAATTGGTGCAGGTGTTATCCAACGTGGTGAGTTTATCGGTGGTGTAGGTCACCCTGAAATGGGGCATTACTATGTAGCTAAACATCCAATGGATATTGAAAAAGAATTCAACGGCGTTTGTCCTTTCCATAAGGGTTGTTTGGAAGGCTTTGCGGCTGGACCAAGTCTAGAAGCTCGTACAGGTGTTCGTGGCGAAAACATCGAACTCAACAGCTCTGTCTGGGATGTTCAAGCCTACTATATCGCTCAGGCTGCGGTCAATGCTACCGTGACGTTCCGTCCAGACGTCATCGTCTTTGGTGGTGGGGTTATGGCCCAACAACACATGCTGGACCGTGTGCGTGAGAAATTTACAGCTCTTCTCAATGGATACCTACCAGTACCAGATGTGCGTGACTACATCGTGACTCCAGCAGTTGCTGGAAATGGTTCTGCCACACTTGGGAACTTTGTCCTTGCTAAGAGTGTCGCAAAATAAAACAAACAAAACATCCGCTTGGGAAACCAAACGGATTTTTCTATTCTCAAAACATCTGCCAGAAGAAATCAATAATATAGGTCAAACCATAAGTATAAACCACTAGGGTAAAGGGCTTGGTCAGAATGATGATAATCATATAGCGTTTGAAGGTCATCTTGGTAAGGGCAGCCAGCATGCAGAGAAAGTCAGCTGGGCTAACAGGCCAGATCATCATAAAGATAAAGAACCGCTCGAAACGATTGCCCTTATCTAGCCAACCGATGTACTTGTCATAGGTGCGCTTGCTGACGACGGACTGGACAAAGGCAGCTCCATAGAGGCGCACCAGGTAAAAGATAATGGCACAGCCAATCACGATGCCGATATAGTTATAGATAGTCCCGATGATGTGGCCGTAAATAAAGACCCCAGCCACTGAGGTCAAAGCTCCCGGAATGATCGGAACGACGGTTTGTAGGATCTGTAAAAAGATAAAGAGTGGTGGCCCCCAAACCCCAGCTTGCTGGATAAAGGCCGATAGTGTTTCCTTGGACTGTAATACTCCAGCCTGATAGGCCCAAATACAGAAAATCAAGGTGCCGACTCCCCCGACGATAGATGAGATATTGATGACTTGCTGTAGAAGGGGAGAAACAGCTTTCATTTGCTTATCCTGTGACATGTAAACTCCTGATAGATAGTATGATTCTACTATACCATATTTTATAGAGAAAAACTATCTGGATTATCTGACTGGAGAAATAAGTGTGGTAAAATGAGAATAAGAAAAAGACGGTATAGAATGAGGGGTATCATGTTAGGTTTAAACTTTAAAGGAAGCTGGCGCCAATATCAAAAACAGGTCTTGGATCGTTTTCAGGACTATCAAGCAGACGGTCATGTTCATCTAGTGGCGGCTCCAGGGTCTGGAAAGACCACCATTGGTATCGAGCTAATCGCTCGTTTTGGCAACCCAGCCCTCATCTTAGTTCCGACTGTCACCATTCGTGAACAATGGGTAGATAGGATCCAAACTGCTTTTCTAGAGGAAGGTCAGAGGCTTTCAGACCTCGTTTCCCAAAACTTAAAGGAGATGAAGGCATTAACGATTGTGACCTATCAGGCTTTTCATAGTGCCATGAACCAACTGCAATCACAAGAAGATGGTGAAGCAGAGGATTTTGTGGGGTTTGATTTGCTTGCAAGCCTAAGAGCTCAGAAAGTTGCGACTCTTTGCTTGGACGAATGCCACCACCTGCGTAATGAATGGTGGAAAAGTCTGGAAGCCTTTCGCAAGCAGTATGAACCGCTGCAAGTCATCTCCCTGACAGCGACACCGCCATATGACAGCGAGCCAGAACTCTGGGAACGCTATATCCGAATGTGCGGGGAGATCGATCAAGAAATCACGGTACCTGAACTAGTAAAGGAAGACACTCTTTGCCCTCATCAGGATTTTGTCTATATGTGTTCACCAACATCTGAAGAGGCGGAACGTCTCAAACGGTTTGAGGAGACTAAGTGGGACTATATTCATCACCTTATAGTCGATCCTGATTTTCAAACATTTGTAGCAGGGTCTAAGGTCCTCAAAGGGGATATTTCATCTGATTTGCTCTTAGAAGATCCCAAGTACTTGTCTGCTATGTTGATTTATATGCATTCTCAGGGGTTAACGATTCCTCCCTCTTTGCAAAATTTACTGGGAACCCAGAAGCTTCCAGCATTGACCTCCTACTGGTTGGAGACGCTGTTGCAGAGCATACTCTATCAGACACCAGATTGGTATGAGGATCCAGATGGATATAGGAAAAAGTTAGAGGTTGACTTGAAGGCGCGTGGGTTGGTGGAAAAACGTCAGGTTTATCTGGTTAAGTCTAAGGCTTCTGACCAGCTTTTAACCCAATCTCTGGGGAAGTTGTCTGCCATTGCCGATATCTTCTTGATAGAGTATGAGAGTCTAGGTCAGGAACTGAGACAGTTAGTACTAGCTGACTATATTCGCAAGGATTTTGCCACCTATCTGGGAGATGATCAAGCAACCATTTCTCAGTTGGGGGTTCTCCCTTATTTTGAAAGCATTCGTCGAAAAGCTCAGGAGCAAGAGATACCTGTGTCTTTGGCTGTCTTGTCAGGTAGTGTCGTTATTTTGCCTACCGATGTGGCAGTAGAGTTGAAGGAGCTCTTGCCTCAGATTCCTCTTAGTTTCTCATCTATTGGTCACTTGGATCCAAAAGATTATGTGCAGGTTGGTTTTCCGAGCTCAGCTAAGGGAATCGTAGCGGCAGTGACGGAGTTTTTTCAACGAGGGCGGATTCAAGTCCTAGTCGGAACCAAATCTCTCCTCGGAGAGGGTTGGGATGCTCCTTGTGTTAATTCCCTAATCCTCGGAAGCTTTGTGGGGAGCTTTATGTTGAGTAACCAGATGCGCGGGCGTGCCATTCGTATCTGGCCGGGACATCCAGAAAAGACCAGCAACATCTGGCATCTGGTAGCCGTTCAAGCGCAAGCGCTTATCACTTTTCCTGGTGAGGAGCCTAGACCAGAGAGCAATCAAGATCTGCAGACCTTGTCGCGACGGATGGAGCATTTTCTTGGATTGGCCTATAATCAGGAGAGTATTGAGACCGGTTTGGATCGTTTGGATTTTCCAAAGCCCCCTTTTAAGAAAAAGCAAATTAGTGAGTACAATGAGCGAGTTAAGAGTCTCTCCAAGGATCGAGCAGGCTTGAGACTAAAATGGCAGGAAGCTCTTGTCGTAGCGGATCAGTTCGAGATAGTTACAGAAGTCGCAACTCAAAAACAGAAGATCCCAGTCATTCTCTTGCTTGATGCATTAAAATGGGTTCGCATGTCATTGCTCTTGTTGGCAGTGGATTTGTTGGTTTTGCTATTTAGACTAAGACTGATCGGTGTTTGGTGGCTTACGGTAGCCTGTCTCCTTTTTTTGGTCTTTGCATCTTGGCGCTACCTCCGCTATAATAGTCCCTATAAATGTTTGCAATCTCTGGGTGAGCAGATCCGAAAGGCTCTGCTAGATTCGGGGCATCTAACGGATGATCAATCCCGTGTTCAGGTAGAGGAGGACAAGGAAAACTACATGGTTTTCGCCTATCTCAAGGGAGGAAACATGAGGGACAAGGAGCTGTTTGCGCAGACTGTGGGAGAGTTCTTTGCTCCAGTGGATAACCAGCGCTATCTCTTGAAGGCAGAGAAAGTCCGACAAGGTCAGTCACCTTACTATGTCGTGCCTAGTCTTTTTGACAAGCGCAAGGAAGAAGCACAGAAATTCCTCGACTTTCTGAGGCCAACTATCGGACGCTATCACCTCGTATATACACGAACAGAGGCCGGACGGAAAACCCTTCTCGAAGCTCGTATCAAAGCTCTCTCCAATCAAAACGACCGTACCTTGACTAAGAAGAAGGTTAAAAACCGGTTGGAGTAGGGGAGGTAAAATATACCCCGCTAGAAAATAAAAAAGCAAAGGGAGAAAATATGGCAGATACAATTTTAATTTTAGGTAATGGATTTGATATTGCAATGGGGCGAAAAACGAAGTATGAAGAATTTCTTGAATTTACTAATGATTTAAATTCAAGAAAGAAATACATAGTAAACTTTAGAAGATTTATTAAACAGTATAAAAAAATTAAGTTGTCCAATTATAAGGATAATTTGTATTTGAAATTTATTAATGAAAACAAAGATACTCTGGGAGAAAACTGGTCTAACCTTGAAATCATGATTTCTCGACTTGCGGATGGAATGATGTATTTCAAAGAAAATAGTAAAGTGTTCTTTGAGTGTTATGGCCTTGCTGATAAACCTGAATTTGATAATCACTTACTAGATATTAGTAATTACAATGCAAAACATTACATAGTTAAAATAGCTGAAGAAAAAAACGATACGCTAGCATTCGACAACAACGAAAAAGAGCTGCTAATAGAGGCACTTAACAATATCTTCATCAAGGAACTTGATTTATTAATTGAACTATTAGAAATCTATCTGTCATATTTGGATTATTTAGACTTTGAAGTTCGAAAAATTGAAGTAAGACCAACAGCCCTAGATGCAATATCGGATTTGTCAAATTCTTCTGTCCTAAACTTTAATTATACCAACACATCGAGCCATCTCTTTGGAACTTTTGAGGAGAAAACTCATTTTATACATGGGCGAATTGATTTAGATAGACAACCTAATAGGATCAATACCATGGTCTTTGGAATTGAGGATAAGGAAAATGATGTCAACAGTGATTTGATACCTTATCAGAAATATTATCAACGAGTTGTCAAAGAAACAGGAAATAAATTTGAAGAATTTTTTATTAAGAGAAATTATACTGTAAAAAATACTTCTGTTTTAGGGCGTGCTGTTCCGACTAGAGTTCCAGTTTCGAAAAACATTGTTATTTTTGGTCACTCAGTAGACCCTTTGGATAAAGAAATATTTCAAAAATGTTTTGAATTAGCAAAGAAAGGTGAGTATCCTTATCGATTTATTTTTACTTATTACGATGATGTAGCTAAACGTTCAATTATTAAGAATCTCGCAATCATCCTTGGTAAAGAAAAACTAGTAGAATTAACAGGGAAACGAAATGTTGTATTTGTAAAAAGTGATGACAAGATTGGCATGGAAAAAGTGCTACTACCTTAATATAGTCACAAAGTAATTGAAGTTATAGAATACTATTATAAAATCTTATTTAAAAATAATTCTACCCCACTCGATCTATTCAGGTCGAGTGATTTTTATAGAATTATGATAAAATAGAAATAATAATACATTTTTTGAAAGAGGTTTAGACAAAACTTTGTTTCCATATTTCCTGGAAACTGATAGAAAGTAAGGAGAAACATGGAACAAACTAATCAAAAATCCCAGTGCCAACAACTATGGGCTAGAAACAAATATCTCGTTTTGAGCCATTCCAGTAATATTTACAATGAGATTCGCCAATACTTGAAGAATGAAGAGGTGGAGCTGAGTCAGGTTCAAGAGATGATTGATCGTGCCTGTCAAATCCCAGAACACAGGGGTCAGGTTTGCAATGCCTTTCAGCATGTTTGGGGCTATTTCAAAAAGAAAGCGACAGATGCTGAGCGCAAAGACTATATGCTCTTACTGGATCGCTACCGCTTTGGTCAGGCTTCCAAGGAAGACTTGATCGCTAAAACTCTAGACTTGCTTGATCGCTATCCAAATAGTTACTTGCAACATTCGACTTTACTGAAAGGAGACTCCCATGAGACTTTGGCATGAGGATTTGATTTCACAACTTCCCCGTCCGCAACTTTTGGGGCAGCATCGAGAGTGTTGCGCATTGCGTGGCAATGGCTGGGGGAGAAAGCATGCGACGGTGGACTATGTCTTTACTCACTCGCCCTATCAACTCTATGCTTATCATCGCTTGATCATGGAGGAGATGGCAATCCGTGGCTACAATGTCAGTCCAGAGTGGCTGGACAAGAACTACCGTGGTAAGACCTGTCCTCCGTATCAAGACTTACTCGAGGAGAAGCTAGGCAAGCCCATCTATAGTGAACATGATGCAGAATACTATGAGGAGTGTCTGGCTAATCTCCGTGAGAAGGGGATCAACCTATAGTCTTTTCTAATAACAAGCCATAGTCACTGATGAGAATCATCAATGGCTCGTTTGAGCTTTCCAACTAAAATACAGCAATAAAACGAGCAATACAAAGGATTTGAGACACTGGTCTCAAGTCTTTTTCTTTTGTCCAAAAGAGTGATATAGTTTCAAACTATATCAAAGCCTAATTTTTTACAATTATACAGACCCTTTCTTTTCTGTTAAGATAGTTTCAACAACAAATTTTGGAGGACACATCATGTCAACTACGATCATCGGTTTCCCTCGTTTGGGCGAATTCCGCGAATTAAAATTTACAACTGAAAAATACTTTAGAAAAGAAATCTCAGAAGAAGAACTCTTGGCTGCGGCTAAAGAATTGCGTGCAAAACACTGGAACATTGTCAAAGAAAAAGGCATCACTGAAATCCCATCAAATGACTTTTCTCACTATGACAACTTCCTAGATGCAGCTTTCCTTTTCAACGTGGTACCTGCTTCAGTTCAAAACTTGGACTTGTCTGACCTTGAGCGTTACTTTGCTTTGGGTCGTGGTTACCAGGGAGAAAAAGGTGATGTTCGTGCCCTTCCGATGAAGAAATGGTTTAACACCAACTACCACTACATCGTGCCTAAATTTGAAAAAGACACTCAAGTTAAACTTGCAGGTCACAAGATTTTCGATGAGTTCCAAGAAGCTAAAGAACTTGGTCTCAACACTCGTCCTGTTCTTGTAGGTCCATTCACTTTCCTTCAATTGTCAGACTTTGAAGAAGGCGTGAAAGCTGAAGACTTCGTAGATAGCTTAGTAGCTGCATACCAAGAAGTTTTTGCTAAATTAGCTGAACTTGGTGCAACTCGCATCCAACTCGACGAAGCTGCTCTTGTAAAAGATTTGACAGCTGAAGAAAAAGCTCTCTTCTTGAACCTCTACAACAAACTTTTGGCTGATAAAAAAGGTCTTGAAGTCTTGCTTCAAACTTACTTCGGTGACGTTCGTGACGTCTACTCTGATCTTGTGAACTTGCCAGTTGATGCCATCGGTTTGGACTTCGTTGAAGGTAAGAAAACTCTTGAACTCGTTAAAGGTGGTTTTCCAGCTGACAAGACTCTCTATGCAGGTATTGTCAATGGTAAAAACATCTGGCGTAACAACTATGAAAAGAGCTTGGCTGTTCTTGAGCAAATCCCAGCTGAAAACATCGTTTTGACTAGCTCATGCTCACTTCTTCATGTGCCATTTACAACAGCTAACGAAGAATTTGAACCAGCTATCTTGAACCACTTTGCCTTTGCAGTTGAAAAATTGGATGAGATTCGTGACTTGGATGCTATCCGCAATGGTCAAGGTGCAGAAGCACTTGCAGCTAACAAAGAACTCTTTGCGACTGAACGTGTGGGTGAAAACGCAGAACTTCGTGCGCGCATCGCTGGATTGACAGACGCAGACTACACTCGTTTGCCAGCCTTTGCAGAACGTGAAGCCATCCAAGAAGAAGCCTTTAAACTTCCAGCCCTTCCAACAACAACCATCGGTTCATTCCCTCAAACTAAGGAAGTCCGTGCCAAACGTTTGGCCTTCCGTAAGGGTGAATTGTCACAAGAAGAATATGATGCCTTTCTTGCTGAAACCATCGACGAATGGATCAAATGGCAAGAAGAAGTTGGATTTGACGTGCTTGTTCACGGTGAATTCGAGCGTAACGACATGGTTGAGTATTTCGGTCAAAACTTGTCAGGTTACCTCTTCTCTAAGAATGGTTGGGTACAATCATACGGTATGCGTGGGGTGAAACCACCAATCATCTGGGGTGATGTGACTCGTCTTAACCCTATCACTGTCAAATGGTCTAGCTACGCACAAAGCCGTACTGACAAACCTGTTAAAGGTATGTTGACAGGACCTGTTACCATCCTTAACTGGTCATTCCCACGTGAAGACATCTCTATCAAGGATTCTACTCTCCAAATCGCTCTTGCTATCAAGGATGAAGTTCTTGACCTTGAAGCTGCAGGTGTGAAAATCATCCAAATCGACGAGGCTGCTCTTCGTGAGAAATTGCCACTCCGTCGTAGCGACTGGTACGAAGACTACCTTGACTGGGCTATTCCAGCCTTCCGCTTGGTACACTCAACAGTAGCGCCAGACACTCAAATCCACACTCACATGTGTTACTCAGAATTTACAGATATCATCCCAGCTATTGACAACATGGATGCGGACGTTATTTCCTTTGAAGCAAGCCGTTCAAACCTTGAAATCTTAGACGAACTCAAAGCGAAAAACTTCCAAACAGAAGTGGGACCTGGGGTTTACGATATCCACTCACCTCGTGTGCCAAATGAAGGCGAAATTGACCACACAATCGATGCTATTCTTGCCAAAGTTCCAAGCAAGAAAGTTTGGATCAACCCTGACTGTGGTTTGAAAACACGTGGTATTCCAGAAACAAAAGAAAGCTTGATCCGCCTTGTCGAAGCAGCAAAAGCTGCGCGTGAGAAATTATAAGATAAGATTTCTCTCGTGACACTGACTGATCAAGGAACTGCTTGGCCCAAGCCGGCTTAGCAATCATGAAATCAAAAAGAAAAGGATAATGACTATGTCACGCCAAACTCCGTCACTTTCATTTGAAGTGTTCCCTCCAAACCCAGCTGTAGGTAATGATAAAATTATTTCAGCCTTGCAGGATATGCGGGAGCTGACACCGCACTTTATCAGTGTGACTGCCAGCAATAATAAATTTAATATCAAGGAAACAACGGTTCGTTTGGCTGACTTTATCCAGAATGACTTGGCGATTCCAACCATTGCCCACTTGCCAGCTATCTATCTGACCAAGGAAAAGGTTGCTGAAACCATTACAGACTTGGATAAGGTTGGGGTACAGAAAATCTTGGCCTTGCGTGGGGATATTATCCCTGATGTGGAACCGCAAAAGGATTTCCGCTACGCAACAGATTTGATCGAGTTCATCAAGGAACAAGCTCCTCACTTTGATATTATTGGCGCTTGCTACCCAGAGGGGCATCCTGACTCGCCAAACCAAATCTCAGATATTCAAAATCTCAAGAAGAAAGTGGATGCAGGCTGTTCCAGCCTCGTAACGCAACTTTTCTTTGACAATGAGCGTTTCTACGATTTCCAAGACAAGTGTACCTTGGCAGGGATTGATGTTCCTATTCATGCGGGGATCATGCCCATTCTTAACCGTAATCAAGCGCTTCGTCTCTTGAAGACTTGTGAGAATATCCATCTTCCACGTAAATTTAAGGCCATCTTAGACAAGTATGAGCATGACCCTGAGTCGCTCAGAGCAGCAGGACTTGCCTATGCCGTGGATCAGATCGTGGACTTGGTAACTCAGGATGTCGCAGGTGTGCATCTCTACACTATGAACAATGCTGAAACAGCAAAATACATCCACCAAGCAACCCATGCCTTGTTTAACCATCAGTCTTTAGGATAATAAAAAGCAAACCATTCTTCTCAGGTGAGGGGAATGGTTCCTTTTTAATAGAAAAGCCCGCACTTTTTAAGAAAAATATGATAAAATAGACTCTGTACGTACTTGATACAAAGATGAGGGTATAAAAGTGTTAAAGGCTTTGTCGATTCTCAATTTTATGATAGAAATTTTTTCATAATTTGTTCTTTTCAGTATTTAGTTTGAGCGACACGAACGAGTCAAATCGATGTTATTTGACGAGAGAGTTAGTAAAGCATTTAGCTAATCGCCTAATAGCGATTAGCGTGAAAGGATTAGATGCTTTAGCATCAAACCTTTCTAATGATTTGTATCTTGAAAATTGAACTCGGCCGAAAAGCTGTGAAAAAAAGATAAACTGTCTTGTCTTCATCGAAGACTTCGCCAGTTTCCTATTTTTACTTTGCTTTTTGCGACCTTAGTATCTTGATCTTTGTAGGCAAGGCGTATAATTTCATCAATCCAAAGGGGATTAAAATGACAAAACAAGTGTTTCAAACGACTTTTGCGGGTCGTGAGTTAATCGTAGAGACTGGTCAGGTTGCTAAGCAAGCAAATGGCTCGGTTGTTGTGCGTTACGGTGAGTCAACTGTCTTGACTGCGGCCGTTATGTCTAAGAAGATGGCAACTGGGGATTTCTTCCCTCTTCAAGTCAACTACGAAGAAAAAATGTATGCGGCTGGGAAGTTTCCTGGTGGCTTTATGAAACGTGAAGGACGTCCTTCAACAGATGCGACTTTGACAGCGCGTTTGATTGACCGTCCAATCCGTCCTATGTTTGCGGAGGGGTTCCGTAATGAAGTCCAAGTCATCAACACAGTTCTTTCTTACGATGAAAATGCATCTGCACCAATGGCAGCTATGTTTGGTTCATCCTTGGCACTTTCTATTTCAGACATCCCGTTTGACGGACCAATCGCTGGGGTACAAGTGGGTTATGTAGATGGTCAAATCATTATCAACCCTACTCAAGAACAGGCAGAGCAATCGCTTCTTGAATTGACAGTAGCTGGGACCAAACACGCTATCAACATGGTTGAGTCTGGTGCCAAAGAATTGTCAGAAGAAATCATGTTGGAAGCCCTTCTCAAAGGGCATGAAGCAGTCAAAGAATTGATTGCCTTCCAAGAAGAAATCGTTGCTGCGGTCGGTAAGGAAAAAGCAGAAGTGGAATTGCTTCATGTAGACGCTGAATTACAGGCTGAAATCATCGCAGCCTACAACAGTGACCTTCAAAAAGCGGTTCAAGTAGAAGAAAAATTAGCTCGTGAAGCTGCGACTCAAGCAGTTAAAGACCAAGTGACTGCGGTGTATGAAGAAAAATATGCAGACCACGAAGAATTTGACCGTATTATGCGTGATGTGGCTGAAATCTTGGAACAAATGGAACACGCTGAAGTGCGCCGTTTGATTACAGAAGACAAGGTGCGTCCTGACGGTCGTAAGGTTGATGAAATCCGTCCTTTGGATGCGGTTGTTGACTTTCTTCCTCGTGTGCACGGTTCAGGTCTCTTTACTCGTGGCCAAACTCAAGCCCTTTCAGTCTTGACCTTGGCTCCGATGGGAGAAACTCAAATCATCGATGGTTTGGATCCAGAGTACAAGAAACGCTTTATGCACCACTATAACTTCCCTCAATACTCTGTAGGGGAAACAGGTCGTTACGGTGCGCCTGGTCGTCGTGAAATTGGTCATGGGGCTCTCGGTGAACGTGCTCTTGCTCAAGTCTTGCCAAGCTTGGAAGAATTCCCATACGCTATCCGCTTGGTAGCTGAGGTCTTGGAATCAAATGGTTCTTCTTCTCAAGCTTCTATCTGTGCGGGAACGCTTGCCCTTATGGCTGGTGGTGTGCCAATCAAGGCGCCAGTAGCTGGTATTGCCATGGGTCTCATCTCAGATGGTAATAACTACACAGTATTGACCGATATCCAAGGATTGGAAGACCACTTTGGAGATATGGACTTCAAGGTTGCTGGTACTCGTGACGGGATTACAGCTCTTCAAATGGATATCAAGATTCAAGGAATTACTGCAGAAATCTTGACTGAGGCCCTTGCTCAAGCCAAGAAAGCTCGTTTTGAAATCCTTGATGTGATTGAAGCAACCATTCCAGAAGTTCGTCCAGAATTGGCTCCAACTGCACCGAAAATTGATACCATCAAGATTGATGTGGACAAGATTAAGATTGTCATCGGTAAGGGTGGGGAAACTATTGACAAGATTATCGCTGAAACAGGCGTTAAGATTGATATCGATGAAGAAGGTAATGTATCTATCTATTCTAGTGACCAAGATGCCATTAACCGTACCAAAGAAATCATCGCTGGTTTGGTTCGTGAAGCCAAAGTGGATGAAGTTTACCATGCTAAGGTTGTTCGTATCGAGAAATTTGGTGCCTTTGTCAACCTCTTTGATAAGACAGATGCACTTGTGCACATTTCTGAAATGGCTTGGACTCGTACCAACCGTGTTGAGGACTTGGTAGCTATCGGTGATGAAGTCGATGTTAAGGTTATCAAGATTGATGAAAAAGGTCGTATCGATGCCTCTATGAAGGCTCTTCTTCCTCGTCCGCCAAAACCTGAGCATGAAGAAAAAGGTGAAAAGTCTGAGCGACCTCACCGTCCACGTTATCATAAGGACCACAAACCTAAGAAAGAAGTTACAGAAACACCAAAAGATTCAGAATAAGAAAAGGAGAAATGTATGGGATGGTGGCGCGAAACCATTGATATTGTAAAAGAAAATGATCCAGCGGCACGCAACAGTTTGGAAGTTTTGCTGACTTATCCAGGTGTAAAGGCCTTAGCGGCTCACCGTCTCTCGCATTTTCTCTGGAAGCACGGCTTCAAACTCCTGGCTCGGATGCACAGTCAGTTTTGGCGCTTTTGGACCCAGATTGAGATTCATCCGGGTGCCCAGATAGAATCAGGTGTTTTTATCGACCATGGTTCAGGTCTGGTGATTGGAGAGACGGCGATTGTTGAAAAAGGCGTTCTTCTCTATCACGGAGTGACTCTTGGTGGAACAGGGAAGGATGTTGGCAAACGCCATCCGACTGTTCGAAAAGGGGCGCTGATTTCGGCCCACGCTCAGGTGATTGGCCCTATTGAAATTGGAGAGAAAGCCAAAGTTGGGGCGGGTGCAGTGGTTGTGGCAGATGTTCCGAGCGATGTGACAGTTGTCGGAATCCCAGCTAAGATCGTCCGAGTTCATGGACAGAAAGATGAGCCGACGATCCACGAAGTTGAAGAAAAACGAGAATACTATCTAGACAAGCTAGAGCATGCCCGTGAAGCCAGTCACCATTCATCAAGTCTGTAGGATAGGGTAGCAAAGTTAGCGAGGTGAAGTATGACAGGAGGTAAGAACTATGTCAGATTTATCAGATGCAATTTTGAACCAGGCAGTTCTTGAGTTGCAAGAACACTTGGATGGTCTTGCTAAGGAGCGCTTTATAAAATTGCCACCTAGCCACCAGCGTGAATGGGCTCATTATATCAGTGAAGCCAAAAAAGATGAGACCAAACTGCGCCGTCTAAATAAAATGAAGGCGGATTTGCTGGAGCCTTAAAGAAAGAGAAGTTATGCTATTAGAGGAATTTGAAGATGTAGCAGCAGTTATTGAGCCAACTGAAAAGCCAGTCCATGACAAGGGTGAGGTATGCGAAACCATCATCCTGTCCTTTAATGGCGAAATTCTGAAACGATTGATTGAGTCAGAAGAAGTCTATCAAGGAGGCTATTTGAAAAGCATCAACGGACAGCATCCATGGTATATTTACCGCCAAGGACCTAGCAAGCTAGCAGTTATGTTGGCTCCAATTGGGGCTCCCATGATAGTCGGCCAGCTGGAGGAGTTGGCGACCAGAGGCTTCAAAAATTTCATCATTCTAGGTTCCTGTGGCGTTTTGGACCGCTCAATTGAGGCTGACAAGATTATCTTGCCTGCAGCTGCTTTGCGAGATGAAGGGACTAGCTATCACTATGCCCCACCGGGTGACGAAGTCGCTTATGACGAGTCTTTGTTAGTTAAGCTAGAAGCCATCTTTGATAAGCACGATATAGAGCATATCCGCACCAAGACCTGGACGACTGATGCTTTTTATCGGGAAACGCCTGATAAGGTCAAGCGTCGCTTGGTTGCTGGTGCTCAAGTAGTAGACATGGAAGCTTCAGCTATCATAGCTTGGAGCCAATTTCGCAAGACCAAGGTCTATCAGTTCTTCTACACAGCTGACTATGTGGATCATCATAACCGAACCTGGGATGCTCGGCATGAAGAGCGGACAGCTGATGTCATGACCTTTTTTACTATCGCTTTGACAATAGCAAAGGAACTAGAAAGGTAACTACAAGAATGGCAGTATATTTTTACGGCTGTATTACCATGGATGGCTACTTGGCAGACAGCCAGCACAGGATAGACTGGCTGTATCAGCTTGGTTCTGTAGAGGATACAGGCTATGATGACTTTTACAGACAAATGGATATTACCATCATGGGCAAGCGGACCTTTGAGGAAATCCAAGATTTGCAAGATGTAGAAAGTTTTTATCAAGCTACGGAAAACTATGTCTTTACGCATGATAGGCACCTGCCTGTCAGCAATTACCAGCCAGTAGCTGGGGATGTGGTGGACTTTGTTCAGCAGATTGACAAAGGCAAAAATGTCTTTGTGATTGGTGGTAATTCCTTGGTAGGACCGCTCTTGGATGCGGATCTTTTCGACCACCTCATTATTCAGATAGCGCCCCTTATCCTAGGAAAGGGGGTTCCCCTCTTTACCCAAGAGGAAGGGCAGCGCTTTTACCAACTGGATAGCCTCAGACAATTTGGCCCTTTTGCAGAGCTGGTTTTCAGCCGAAAAAGTCAGAAATAGAGAAGGGAGTGGACCGCATGATTAAAATTTATGACACCATGTCTCGTGATTTGCGAGAATTTGTACCTATTGAGGACGGCAAGGTTAAGATGTATGTCTGTGGGCCTACGGTCTACAACTATATCCACGTGGGCAATGCCCGTTCGACGGTGGCTTTTGATACCATTCGTCGTTATTTTGAATACCGTGGCTACGAAGTTGCCTATATTTCCAATTTTACGGATGTGGATGATAAGATTATCAACCGTGCCAAGGAAGAAGGCATCACGCCTCAGGAGGTTGCGGACAAGTACATCGCTGCCTTTCGTGAGGATGTGACAGCTTTGGGCGTGAAACCTGCGACTCGCCATCCGCGTGTAGTGGAGTTTATGGCGGACATCATTCGTTTTGTCGCTGACTTGATTGAAAAAGGCTTTGCCTACGAGAGTCAAGGGGATGTCTATTTCCGTGTAGAAAAATCACATAACTATGCTAAGTTGGCCAATAAAACCTTGGAAGATTTGGAGCTGGGTGCTTCAGGTCGTACCGATGAAGAAACGGCTCGCAAGGAAAATCCTGTAGACTTTGCTCTTTGGAAAGCTGCAAAACCAGGCGAGATTTCTTGGGACAGTCCTTGGGGACCTGGTCGTCCGGGTTGGCATATTGAATGTTCAGTCATGTCGACAGAGATTTTGGGAGATACCATTGATATCCACGGTGGTGGAGCTGATTTGGAGTTTCCTCACCATACCAACGAAATTGCCCAGTCAGAAGCAAAAACAGGCAAAACTTTTGCCAACTACTGGATGCACAATGGCTTTGTCAACATTGATGACGTCAAGATGTCCAAGTCTCTAGGTAATTTCATCACCGTTCATGATGCCCTCAAGACCATTGATGGTCAGGTGCTGCGTTTCTTCTTTGCTACCCAGCATTATCGTAAGCCGATTAATTTCACGGAAAAAGCTGTCCGCGATGCAGCGACCAATCTCAAGTATTTGAAGAATACCTATGAGCAACCTTTTACTGGTCAGGCAGATTCGGCTCAGCTTCAGGCCTTTCTAGACAAGTTCACCGCTGCTATGGACGAAGATTTCAATGCGGCCAACGGTATCACGGTTGTCTTCGAGCTGGCCAAGTGGATAAACTCCGGCAACTATGATGCAAGTGTTAAGGAAGCTCTTGCGGCTATGTTGGAAGTCTTTGGGATTGTCTTTGTTGAGGAAGTTTTGGATGCAGACATTGAAGCCTTAATCCAAAAACGTCAAGAAGCGCGTGCCAATCGTGACTTTGCGACAGCGGACCAAATCCGTGACCAATTGGCTGCTCAAGGAATTAAGCTCCTTGACACCAAGGATGGAGTGAGGTGGACTCGTGATTGATGTCAATCTCATTAACGGGATTGCGCTAGCTTTTGAGGGAGATGCGGTTTATTCCATGTATATCCGTCGCCATCTCATTCTCAAAGGCATGACCAAACCCAATAAACTTCACCAAGAGGCGACCAAGTATGTCTCGGCCAAGGCTCAGGCTCGCCTGATTGCCCTCATGTTGGAGGAGCAAGTCCTGACGGAAAAAGAAGAAGAAATCTACAAACGTGGCCGCAATACCAATAGTCACACAAAGGCTAAAAATGCAGATGTCGTGACTTATCGTATGTCCACGGGATTTGAGGCGGTCATGGGCTATCTCCATCTGACTGAAAATCTGGAGCGTCTAGAGACCATAATTTCTTGGTGCATCCAAAAAGTGGAGGGCTAGAATATGATTGCAAAAGAACTACAGGACTGGTTTCCTGAAGCTCAGATTTCAGATCAGCCAGTAGAGAAACCAGGCTATCTTACTCTCCCTTTAGCTTCTCAGCAGTGGATTTTACTGGAGGAAGCTGGGCTCAGCGAACGTGAAAAGCAGTTAATTGCCCTTTTAACCCAGCAGGAGCAGGCTCGTTCGCTCAATCCTTGGTATTCCTATCTGATTGAGGGGAAGGGGCGGGCACCGCAAACTTTCAAAAAGCTTCAGCTGGTTTATTGCCATCTATCTTATTACCAACAGGAAAATCTATCCTCTTGGCTAGACATGATGCGGACTCTTTTTCCCAACTGCCAGACAGTATTGCAGGTTGGGGCTCAGGATTATGTATTTGTGCTTCAACAAGATAAGTACAGCTCTGTTCGCTCGATCTTATCTGATACGATTGAAGCGGTTGAGTATGACTTTGGCCTTCGTCTGTCTATCATGTTAGGCCAGGTTTGGTCTCAGACAGGCCCTCAAGCCCTATCAGACTTGATCAAAGCGGAGCGGGACTTGTTTAAGGCTTGGTGGCGTCAAGGTCATCAAGGTGTTCATACTTTTTCACAGCTCTATCTCTGGAGTCTTGGGGAAGGACTGGTTGACCATAGAATTATCAAAGACTGCCTTCGTCAGTTGATTCTGGACCAAGATCAGATTCAGGAGATTATTCTTTCTCTCTGGGAAAACAGTGCTGTTCTGACTAAGACAGCTCAGCAACTCTATCTGCACCGCAACTCTCTCCAATACAAGATTGATAGATGGGAAGAATTGACAGGGCTTCAGTTGAAGGAGTTAACGGATCTTACCTTGTGTTATCAGTTGATTTTACCAGATATTCTTTAAAGTTTTGTGCAAGTTGCACAGAACTTTTTTATTTTTTTGGTCACCTTGCCATAGAAAAGTAAAGCGTTTTCATCTATAATAAAACTATCAAAATACAAAAGGAGTTCACCTCGATGGTAGAATTAAATCTTAAAAACATTTACAAAAAATATCCAAACAGCGAACACTATTCAGTTGAAGACTTCAACTTGGACATCAAAGACAAGGAATTTATCGTTTTCGTAGGTCCTTCAGGATGTGGTAAATCAACAACTCTTCGTATGATTGCTGGTCTTGAAGACATTACTGAAGGTACTGCATCTATCGATGGTGTGGTTGTCAACGACGTAGCTCCAAAAGACCGTGACATCGCCATGGTATTCCAAAACTACGCTCTTTACCCACACATGACTGTATATGACAACATGGCTTTCGGTTTGAAATTACGTAAATACAGCAAAGAAGACATCGACAAACGTGTACAAGAAGCTGCAGCAATCCTTGGTTTGAAAGAATTCTTGGATCGTAAACCAGCTGACCTTTCAGGTGGTCAACGTCAACGTGTTGCCATGGGTCGTGCGATTGTCCGTGATGCAAAAGTGTTCTTGATGGACGAACCTTTGTCAAACTTGGATGCTAAACTTCGTGTATCAATGCGTGCTGAAATTGCGAAGATTCACCGTCGTATCGGAGCTACAACTATCTACGTAACCCACGACCAAACAGAAGCAATGACGCTTGCAGACCGTATTGTTATCATGTCAGCTACTAAGAACCCTGCTGGTACAGGTACTATCGGACGTGTTGAACAAATCGGTACCCCTCAAGAAGTTTACAAAAACCCAGTTAACAAATTTGTAGCAGGATTTATCGGAAGCCCAGCTATGAACTTCATCAATGTGAAATTGGTTGGTAGCGAAATTGTTTCTGACGGTTTCCGCTTGAAAGTGCCAGAAGGTGCTTTGAAAGTTCTTCGTGACAAAGGCTACGAAGGAAAAGAATTGATCTTCGGTATCCGTCCAGAAGATGTGAATGCAGAACCTGCTTTCCTTGAAACATTCCCAGAATCAGTTGTTAAAGCAACTATCTCTGTATCAGAATTGCTTGGTTCAGAATCTCACCTTTACTGCCAAGTTGGTAAAGACGAATTTGTTGCAAAAGTGGATGCTCGTGACTACTTGCAAACAGGTGCAACAGTTGAACTTGGATTTGACTTGAACAAAGCACACTTCTTCGACGTAGAAACTGAAAAAACAGTCTACTAAGCAAATGAAATGTCAAAACACTGCTAGAGAAATCTGGCAGTGTTTTTCTTTTAAATGCTTGTTATTGGTATAAAAACAGGCTTTTCTAGTTTTCATATCCTTAAAAAAGTGATAAAATGGTAGGAAGAATTGGAGAGTATAGATGCCGAAAGAAGTGAATTTGACGGGCGATCAGGTAGTCGCTTTAACGAAAGAATATTTAACAAAGGAAGACGTTGCTTTTGTACAAAAAGCATTGATTTACGCAGTTGATTGTCATAGTGGGCAGTTTCGGAAATCAGGTGAGCCCTATATTATCCATCCCATTCAGGTAGCAGGCATTCTGGCTAAGCTCAAGCTGGATGCCGTAACCGTTGCCTGTGGTTTTTTGCATGACGTGGTTGAAGACACAGATGCGACACTGGATGATTTGGAGAGAGAGTTCGGTCATGATGTTCGGATTATCGTTGATGGGGTGACCAAGCTTGGTAAGGTTGAGTACAAATCACTCGAGGAACAATTGGCTGAAAATCACCGCAAGATGCTTATGGCCATGTCAGAGGATATCCGTGTTATCTTGGTTAAATTATCGGACCGTTTGCACAATATGCGGACTCTCAAACACCTTCGAAAGGACAAGCAAGAGCGTATCTCCAGAGAAACCATGGAAATTTATGCACCACTTGCTCATCGTCTAGGGATTTCCAGTGTCAAGTGGGAGTTGGAAGACCTATCTTTCCGTTATCTCAATCCAACTGAGTTTTACAAGATCACCCACATGATGAAGGAAAAGCGCAGAGAACGTGAGGCTCTGGTCGACGAAGTCGTAACCAAGTTGGAGGACTATGCTACCGAACGCAATCTCAAAGGGAAAATCTATGGTCGTCCTAAGCATATCTATTCGATCTACCGCAAGATGCAGGATAAGAAGAAACGCTTTGAGGAAATTTATGACCTGATTGCCATTCGCTGTATCTTAGATACCCAGAGTGATGTCTATGCTATGCTGGGTTATGTGCATGAACTTTGGAAACCCATGCCAGGCCGCTTCAAAGACTATATCGCCAATCGTAAGGCCAATGGTTACCAGTCTATCCATACAACTGTTTATGGGCCAAAAGGGCCGATTGAATTCCAGATTCGGACTAAGGAAATGCACGAAGTGGCTGAGTATGGGGTTGCGGCTCACTGGGCTTATAAGAAAGGCATTAAAGGGCAGGTCAACAGCAAGGAATCTGCTATTGGAATGAACTGGATCAAGGAGATGATGGAGCTCCAAGACCAGGCTGATGATGCCAAGGAATTTGTGGACTCTGTTAAGGAAAACTATCTGGCGGAGGAGATTTACGTCTTTACTCCTGATGGTGCGGTTCGCTCCCTACCAAAAGATTCAGGACCGATTGACTTTGCCTATGAAATCCATACCAAAGTCGGTGAAAAAGCGACTGGTGCCAAGGTCAATGGCCGTATGGTTCCGCTGACAACCAAGCTCAAGACAGGGGATCAGGTTGAAATTATCACCAACCCCAACTCCTTTGGTCCGAGTCGTGACTGGCTCAACATGGTCAAGACCAGCAAGGCGCGCAACAAGATTCGTCAGTTCTTTAAAAATCAAGACAAGGAATTATCCGTTAACAAGGGCCGTGAGATGTTGATGGCCCAGTTCCAAGAAAACGGCTATGTAGCCAATAAATTCATGGACAAGCGCCATATGGATGAGGTTCTTCAAAAGACCAGCTACAAGACAGAGGAGGCTCTCTACGCAGCCATTGGTTTTGGAGAAATTGGCGCTATTACCGTCTTTAACCGCTTGACCGAAAAGGAACGTCGTGAGGAAGAACGCGCTAAGGCCAAGGCGGAGGCAGAAGAGCTTGTCAAAGGTGGCGAAGTTAAGGTTGAGAACAAAGAAACCCTCAAGGTTAAGCATGAGGGTGGCGTGGTCATTGAAGGTGCTTCAGGTCTCCTAGTTCGGATTGCCAAGTGTTGCAATCCAGTGCCGGGTGACGACATTGTCGGCTACATTACTAAGGGACGCGGTGTGGCTATTCACCGTGTGGACTGTATGAATCTCCGTGCCCAAGAAAACTACGAGCAACGTCTCCTTGATGTGGAGTGGGAAGATCAATTCTCAAGCAAGGAATACACTGCCCACATCGATATCTATGGTCTCAACCGTACAGGGCTCTTAAATGATGTTTTACAAGTTCTCTCAAACACAACTAAGAATATCTCAACCGTTAATGCTCAACCAACCAAGGATATGAAATTTGCTAATATCCATGTCTCCTTTGGTATTTCCAACCTCTCTACACTGACCACAGTCGTGGACAAGATTAAGAGTGTGCCAGAGGTTTACGCTGTTAAACGGACTAATGGCTAATTATCCTAGCTCTTACTAGAAAGGCTATTATGAAAATCATTATCCAACGGGTTAAAAAAGCCCAAGTCAGTATCGAAGGTCAGGTTCATGGAAAAATTAATCAAGGACTCTTATTGTTGGTCGGTGTTGGCCCAGAGGACCAGGAGGAAGATCTGGACTATGCTGTGAGAAAGCTTGTTAACATGCGGATTTTTTCAGACGAAGAAGGCAAGATGAACCTATCTGTCAAGGATATCAAGGGGGAAATCCTTTCTATTTCCCAGTTTACCCTCTTTGCGGATACCAAGAAAGGCAATCGTCCCGCCTTTACAGGTGCAGCCAAGCCAGATATGGCATCAGATTTCTATGATGCTCTCAATCAAAAGCTAGCACAGGAAGTACCTGTTCAGACAGGTATCTTTGGAGCGGATATGCAGGTGGAGCTGGTCAATGACGGACCAGTCACCATTATCCTTGATACTAAAAATAGATAAGAAAACCAAGCCAGCTGGCTTGGTTTTTGTTTATAGACACTCCCATAAAGAGGTATGTTTGTTGTAAAAGTCGGGATAGTTTTCTCCTAGGTAGCTAGCCGTCATATAATATAAAGTAGAATGACAGGAAGTAAAGACTGGAGTAAGAGAGTAGAAATATTGAGGGCCAGTGATTGCTAAAAAGACAAATAATAGAAAATCGCTGATGAGCACTCCTAAATAGTAGAAGCGAATTTTTTTGTTCATCTGAGGATAAATCTCAGAGAAATGTTTTTTGAGTCGGAAGAGTAAGCGAGACAGCAGTAGTCCCTGAGCAAGGATGAAAATGAAGCAAAAGATCAGACCTCTCTCCAAAGAAAGTTCGTATCGGGGTCTGAAAGTTACCAACAGTAGCAAATCGATGACTACAATGGCTGCAAAATGGATTCTAAAGAGCTTTTTCATAGGAAGACCTCCCCTCTTTTATCTAGCTTCATTCTACACCAAACGAATGGAACTTACAACTAAAATAATAAAAAATCCCTGAAAGGAATTTCTTTCAGGAATAAGGGCTTAGTTGATTTTTTCGACATAGAGTTGTTTGGCGATATCGATGCTAACTTGGAGGTCTTCACCTTTGTTGACCAGTGTAAAGGTATTGGAAAAATTATCAAATTGCTTGACTTGGACTTGGTCACCGATATGAATCTCATGCTTTTCTAAGTATTTGAGCAGATCAAAGCTATCGTGAACCCGAGTCAGGAGATAGGTACCGGCTTCTTTGGTATCTGCTAGAGGTAGGTTGTTGATTTCGACCAGGAGCTCTCCCTTGGCTGGGATGGTTCCTCCGTGGGGGCAGGTTTTAGGGAAGCCCAGGAGTTTATCCAGTCTCTCTACGAAGAGGTCAGATACAGTGTGCTCTAGGACCTCAGCTTCTTCGTGGATCTGATCACTGGTATAGTCGAGATGGTGAACTAGAAAGACCTCAATCAACCGGTGTTTGCGATAGAGCTCGGAGACTAGTTTGAGCCCAATATCTGTCAATAGATAGCCATTCTCCTTATCCTTGAGGATGAGATTTTCACTTTTCATGCGTTTGATCATCTCTGTTACGGCAGGTGGAGAGACTTGCATACGGGTAGCAATTTCCTTATTGGTGATTTTCTGCATCTCCGTACCGATTTCATAAATACATTTTAGGTAGTCTTCTTTATTTGGCGTCATTCGTTTCCTCTTGTCTTTTCTCTCCATCTAGTATATCAAAAAAAGCTAGATTTCTCTAGCCTTCTGCCCTAATGGCTTTGATTTTAGTCCAGTTCTTTCACTGCAGCAATAGCAGCTTCAAAGTCTGGTTCCGTGTTGATGTTGTCAACGTATTCTACGTAACGGATGACATTGTCAGTATCGAGAACAAAGACAGCACGTGCAAGGAGATGCCATTCGTTGATCAAGAGGGCATAATCGCGCCCGAAAGAATGGTCAAAATAGTCTGAAAGCATGATGGCATTGTCAAGGCCTTCAGCCCCGCACCAGCGTCCTTGGGCAAATGGTAGGTCCATAGAAACAGTAAGAACGACGGTATTGTCAAGGTTAGCTAGTTCTTGGTTGAATCGACGTGTTTGCGTTGAGCAGATACCAGTATCGATAGAAGGGACAACACTCAAGACTTTTTTCTTCCCATCAAAGTCAGCTAGCGTTTTTTTAGAGAGATCGGTTGTCGTAAGAGAAAAGTCAAGTGCCTTGTCTCCGACTTGCAGTTGTTTACCTGTAAAAGTTACAGGATTTCCGAGAAAAGTGGTCATGAAACTACTCCATTCTTTTTTTCTTTTATTTTACCGAGAATTGTCAGATTTTTCCAATGATTTGACTGGAAATTAAGAGATAAAAAACGCCTGTTCATGTGAGAACGACGTTTTTAATGGATTACTTAGACAAACCTTCAGCGATCTTGTCAAGGTTGTATTTCATCATGCTGTAGTAGCTGTCGCCTTCTTTCCCTTCTTCAGCAATTGAGTCAGTAAAGATTTGTGCGTAGATTGGGATGTTTGTGTCTTGTGAAACAGTCTTCATTGGACGGTCATCGACACTTGATTCAACAAAGAGTGATGGAACTTTTGTTTGGCGAAGTTTTTCAACCAAGGTCTTAATTTGTTCAGGTGTTCCTTCTTCTTCTGTGTTGATTTCCCAGATGTAGGCACTTGGAACTCCGTAGGCTTTAGAGAAGTATTTGAAGCATCCTTCGCTGGTTACGATGAGTTTCTTCTCAGCAGGGATATTGTTAAATTTCTCTTTGGCTTCCTTGTCTAGTTTGTCTAGTTTTTCAGTATAGTCTTTGAGATTTTTTTCGTAGAATTCCTTGTTGCTAGGGTCTTTTGCAATCAACTGTTTAGCGATATTTTTAGCATAAATTATCCCATTTTCAAGGTTTAGCCAAGCGTGTGGGTCTTCTTTGCCTTTCTCGTTTTGACCTTCAAGGTAGATGATATCTACGCCGTCACTAACTGAAAAGTAATCCTTGTTTTCAGTTTTCTTGGCATTTTCGACCAATTTGGTAAACCAAGCATTGCCACCAGTTTCAAGATTGATCCCGTTATAGAAAATCACATCAGCTTGAGAAGTTTTCTTTACGTCTTCAGGAAGTGGTTCGTACTCGTGTGGGTCTTGACCAACAGGAACGATACTGTGAAGATCAATCTTGTCACCAGCGATATTCTTTGTAATATCAGCGATGATAGAGTTAGTTGCTACAACCTTTAGTTTTTGGTTTGTAGATGCTGTGTCTTTTTTTCCGCTAGCACAGGCAGCTAATCCAATGATAGCAAGAAAAAGAACAAGCAATGTACCTAATTTTTTCATTAGATTCCTCCAGAAGGGTTTCCCCTTATTTATTGATTTTTTTATTTTTTAGTTTCAAGTATCGTTGCTTTGGAGAGATAAAGAAACTGATTAAAAAGAAGCTGGCAGATGTGAGCACGATGCTGGATCCTGCTGCGAGATTGAAGCTATAGCCGATAAAGAGTCCCAAAACAGAAGCGGTTGCCCCTAGGGTTGATGAAAGAAAAATCATGCTCTTTAGGCTATTCGCATAAAGGTAAGCCGTCGCAGCTGGGGTAATCAACATGGCCACGATAAGAATCGTTCCAACACTTTGCATGGCAGTGACTGACACAAGGGTCAAGAGCACCATGAGCAGATAGTGGTAGAAATTGACGGGCATTCCCATGGCTTTAGCCAGGAGTTCGTCAAAGGATGTAATCAATAGTTGTTTAAAGAAAATCCCGATAATCAAGAGAATCAATGCACCCACACCAATGGTGATCCACATGTCCGTATCTTGGACAGCGAGGATATTCCCAAAAAGGATATGGAAGAGGTCTGTCGAACTCTTGGCAACACTAATCAAGATGACACCTAAGGCTAAGAAAGATGAAAAGGTAATACCAATGGCAGTGTCACTCTTGATGATAGAGTTACCCTTGATGTAGGTAATGATGATGGAAGCCATCAAGCCAAAGATGATGGCTCCAATAAAGAAATCAATTCCCAGGATAAAGGAAAGGGCTACGCCGGGCAAAACTGCGTGAGAGATGGCATCTCCCATGAGAGACATACCACGTAGGATGATAAAACATCCCACAGCACCAGCAACCACCCCGATGACAATAGCTGTTATCAAGGCATTTTGTAGGAAATGGAAATGTTGCAATCCATCGATAAATTCTGCTATCATAGGTCACCTCCATTGAAAAAGAGTTTGCTACCGTAGGCCTTCTTAAGATTGGCTTCGGTAAAGGTTTCTTCAGTTGAACCAATAGCTACCAATTCTCGATTGAGAAGCAAAACTTGGTCGAAATAATGGGGGACTTTGCTGAGGTCATGATGGACGATGAGAACTGTTTTACCAGCTTTTTTAAGGTCTCTCAGCGTATTCATGATAATCTCTTCACTGATCGAGTCAATCCCGACAAATGGCTCATCTAGAAAGATGTAGTCAGCTTCCTGCACTAAGCAACGGGCAATCAACACACGTTGAAATTGTCCGCCTGAGAGCTGGCTGATTTGGCGATCAGCATAGTCTGAAAGTCCAACGATTTCAAGTGCATCTGCCACTTTTTTCCAGTGGCTGGCTTTTAAGGTGTGAAAGAGCGGTATGGATGGATAGAGTCCCAGTGAAACACATTCCTTGACCTTGATAGGGAAATTGTAGTCGATATGGATCTTTTGCTCGACATAGGCAACCCGATGTAAAGATTTCTTGACTTCTTTGTCATCGAGAAAGGCCTGACCTTCATGTGGGATAATTCCCAACATACTTTTTAATAAAGTTGATTTTCCAGCACCGTTTGGACCAATAATTCCGGTAATAGTTGGTCCTTGGAGCACTAGTGAAATATCCTTTAGTGCCAACGTTTCTTTGTAGGAGACACTGAGGTTTTCGATACGTATCATACAGTTGTATTCCTCCTGCCTTTTAATATACCTTAAAAAAAAAATTAAGTCAAGTTAATTTTTGAAAAATTTAAAATAATAACTGAAAAATGAAGAAAAAAGAGAAACCATTTTTAATTGCATTCCCAAGTGTTTTTTGCTAAGCTAAGAATAAGTGAAAAAATGAAAGCGAGAACAAGATGACACGTTATCAAGACGATTTTTATGATGCAATCAATGGCGAATGGGAAAAAACAGCTGTCATTCCAGCTGACAAATCTCGAACAGGTGGTTTTATTGACCTTGACGAGGAAATTGAAGAGTTGATGCTGGCGACTACGGACAAGTGGTTGGCAGGTGAGGATGTTCCAGAGGATGCCATCCTCGCAAACTTTGTTAAGTACCATCGTATGGTACGTGATTTTGACAAGAGAGAAGCAGATGGGATCAAGCCTGTTTTGCCAATGCTCAAGGAATACCAAGATTTGGAGAGTTTTGCAGATTTCACCAGCAAACTGGCAGAGTTTGAACTAGCAGGGAAGCCAAACTTCCTTCCATTTGGTGTATCACCAGACTTTATGGATGCCAGAACCAATGTTCTCTGGGCAAGTGCACCAGGGACGATTTTACCAGATACAACTTATTACGCCGAAGACCATCCTCAGCGCGAGGAACTCTTGACTCTTTGGAAGGAAAGTACTACGAATCTACTCAAAGCCTATGATTTTTCAGATGAGGAAATCGCAGACTTACTAGAGAAACGATTGGAATTGGACCGTCGTATCGCAGCTGTGGTGCTTTCTAACGAAGAAAGTTCAGAATATGCCAAACTTTACCATCCATATGCCTATGAAGATTTCAAAAAGTTTGCCCCTGCCCTACCTCTAGATGACTTCTTCCAAGTAGTTCTTGGACAAACTCCAGATAAGGTTATCGTAGACGAGGAACGTTTCTGGCAAGCAGCAGATCAATTTTATAGTGATGAAGCGTGGCCTCTACTCAAAGCAACCTTGATTTTGGGTGTGGTCAATCTCTCAACAAGCTATCTCACAGACGAGATTCGTGTCTTGTCAGGTGCCTACGGACGTGCTCTTTCAGGTGTTCCAGAAGCTCAGGACAAGGTTAAGGCAGCCTATCACTTGGCCCAAGGACCTTTCAAGCAAGCTCTGGGTCTCTGGTACGCGCATGAAAAATTCTCTCCAGAAGCTAAGGCTGACGTAGAGAAAAAAGTAGCTACTATGATTGACGTTTATAAGGAACGCTTGGCTAAGAACGACTGGCTCACGCCTGAAACGCGTGACAAGGCCATTGTCAAACTCAATGTCATCAAACCTTATATCGGTTATCCAGAGGAATTGCCAGAACGCTACAAGGACAAAGTCGTGAACGAAACTGCCATTCTCTTTGAGAATGCTCTAGCCTTTGCGCGTGTGGAAATCAAGCACAGCTGGAGCAAGTGGAACCAGCCTGTTGATTACAAGGAATGGGGCATGCCAGCTCATATGGTCAATGCTTACTACAATCCTCAGAAGAACTTGATTGTCTTCCCAGCTGCTATTTTACAGGCTCCATTCTATGACTTGCATCAGTCGTCTTCTGCTAACTACGGTGGTATTGGTGCTGTTATTGCCCATGAAATCTCTCACGCATTTGACACAAATGGTGCGTCCTTTGATGAAAATGGTAGTCTCAAAGACTGGTGGACAGAAAGCGACTATGCAGCCTTTAAAGAAAAAACGCAGAAGGTCATTGACCAGTTTGACGGGCAAGAGTCTTACGGTGCCACTATCAATGGGAAACTGACCGTATCAGAAAATGTTGCCGACCTAGGAGGAATTGCTGCAGCCCTTGAAGCTGCCAAGAGAGAAGCAGACTTCTCTGCTGAAGAATTCTTCCACAACTTTGCTCGTATCTGGCGGATGAAAGGCCGTCCAGAGTTGATGAAACTCATGGCCAGTGTCGATGTGCACGCGCCAGCTAAGCTCCGTGTCAATGTCCAAGTGCCAAACTTTGATGACTTCTTTACAACCTATGATGTCAAAGAAGGCGATGGTATGTGGCGTTCACCAGAGGACCGTGTGATTATTTGGTAAAGTAAGTCCCTAACCAAGTATCATCTTGAAATTGATGGTTCATTTTTGAAGTTTATCAATCTGAAAATGCAATGCTATCGAGGTTAACATGAAGAAATTTTTAATGATGCTATCAGCTATTTTTTCGATTTCAGTTCTAGCATCTTGTGGTCTCAATAAAAATAGGAACAATACAGAACCTTCATCTGCACTATCATCTGTCTCTGAAGACGATAAGACTAGTGTATCAACAGAAGCAAAGGTTGAAAATACTAGTGACTCGTCAACCAAGGAATCGCAATCGACTGCTGAAAATAAGAAAGAAACTAGACAAGATTTATATAAAGAAGTGATTGAACGCTATAGTCACTTTACAGACCTTTTAAAACAAGGTAATAGAGAAGATTTATACAAGGAAAATAAACAAGATAAGATTACTTCAGAAGAATATGGCCTAGTTTTCTCTCGAATGGGTTATCAAAATGCACCCGATTGGAAATACGCAATTGTTGATTTGAATAAGGATGGTCAAGATGAGTTGCTTATTGGTGATGAAAAATTTGTTTCAGCCATTTATTATTTGGAAAATCAAAAACCTAGCTTACTTCACACAGCATATATAGCTTCTGCAGGTGGTTTTCGCTCAGGATTTGATATTTATGAAAATGGTCAAGTCTCTTATGCAGACTGGCAGTCAACTCGTCCAGAAATGAATCTGGCTCTATATTCGTTTGATAAAAATGGAGTGCAGAAGATTAAAGAAGCAACTATTCAAATCGGTGGCAACGAAAAAGCAGAGCAAGTTTTAGATATTTCTTCTGAAAAGCTTGATTTGTCTAACATTGGTTGGAAAGAATTGAATCCGGCTAATTAGTTTTGAATTACTTTTCTAGTCAATATTGATTCTTCTGAGCAAATATTAACATAAAAATAGAAGCTACAAAAAAACCGAGGAAATTATCCTTGGTTTTTTGCTTGCTAGAAAAAGGGATTAAAGGTCTTTTCGTGAGCGATGGTCGTAGCTGGACCATGCCCAGGATAGACATCGTAGTTAGGAAGAGTGAAGAGTTGCGTCTGAATGCTATGGAGGAGTTGTTCCGTGCTGCCTGTAGGAAGGTCTGTCCGTCCAATGGTCTCACGGAATAGGGCATCTCCGGTCAAGACTAGATGGGAGTCAGGAAAGACTAGGGAAACACCGCCAATAGAGTGGCCTGGGGTTGGTAGAACAGTAAAATGAAATTCCTCAAGCTGGTATTCCTCATGAAAGACAAAGGTGTGTTCTGCTGGTTTACAGACGACATCTGCCATATCATCATGACGAGGGAGACCAGAGAGATTATCGACTGGAGTATAAAGCCAAGATGCTTCACTCTCTGCGACATAAACTGGAGGATTTCCAAAAGTCTTACGCACCAAGTCCAGACTCATAATATGGTCGTAGTGGGTGTGGGTCAGGAGAATCGCACAGACTGGTTTGTTGGTTTTCTCAATAGTCTTGCGAATAGCTTCCCAATGGCTACCTGGGTCAACCACAATCAGGTGTTGGTCTCCTTCCAGATAATAAGTGTTTTCATAAGCAACGGGATTCACGGTTTTATGGATTTTCATACTGGCTCCAATCTCAAAGAATGTACTAAACTAAGTATAGCATAGAAGAGGGAAATAAAGTGAAAAGAAAGTCCCTCTTTTGTGTTAGAGGGACAATGATCTTATTTAAACTTGAAACCTTCGTAAATGAGTTTTGCTTTGGGATTCTTTTTCTTGATTTGCTTGGCAAGGGCCTTCATCATAGGAAGAGGTCCACACATATAGACTGTAGTCTGGTCAGGGATTTCTTCTTGATCCAAAGTCAGGTATCCTTTTTCATTGCTATCGACCAGCTGCAGGTCAAAGTTAGCATTTTGACGGGCGTAGTCACGAAGTAGATCTAGGTAGACAGCATTTTCCTTTCCACGGAAACTATAGTAGAAGCGGACGTTTCTGTCTAGGATAGGGTGTTCTCGGATATAAGAGATGAAAGGAGTCATTCCAATTCCACCTGCGATCCAGATTTGCTGCTTTGGACCATGTTTCATAGTCATATGTCCATAGGCGCGATCAACCGCAACCTTGCTACCAACTTGAAGATTGTCATAGATATTCTTAGTGTGGTCGCCAGAGTTTTTAATCGTAAAATAAAGTGTTCGTCCTTGCCCTCCTGAGATGGTGAAAGGGTGTGGAGCAGACTCAAAACCTTTTTGGAAAATTTTTAGAAAGGCAAATTGTCCATATTCGTAGGTGAAAGGATGACTGAGCTCTATTGCAATTTCAGTCGTATCGTGGTTGAGGCGTTTGATTCCTACGATTTTTCCAAGATAGGTGAAACCGATCTTTTGATAAAGGAAAATAATATAAAAACCTGCAAGCAAGCCTAAAATAGCATAGATTCCAAAGATAAGACCTAGGAAACTAAAGGAGAGGAGGCGATTTCCCATAATCATCAAAACATGAAAGAGACCAAAGATATAGGCTAGATAAACCAATCGATGAATCCATCTCCATGCTTCATACTGGATATATTGTCCCAGATAGGCAACCAGAACAATGCTGATAAAGATATAGATAGCGATATTTCCAAACTGGGCGGCCAAATGCGAACCCCAGAGACCGCCCATGCTAAAGTTGTGTAAGGTTAGTAGGAGAATGGATAGAAAAGCCGTGAATTTATGAGCTAGATACATCTTTTCAAGTCCGTTAAACCAAGCCTCAAGCAGGGGTATACGGCTAGCTAGTATAAAAGTAAGAGAGAGGGTAGTGAGAGCCAAACCAGGGATTAGAAACTGACTAGCACCTGAACTGAGCCAAGCTAGAATGGTCAGAAGCATACTAAGTCCGATAAATAAAATACCTTTTAATGATTTCATGGTAGAAGTCCTTTCATAGATTTATCTTATATTAGATGTAATAAGATTTGTTACATTTTAACAAAAAAAGAATCTGTCGTCAAGGTTTAGGTTCTAGGCCTCTAAGTCAAATCTTCATGATAATCTATAAATAATGGCTAAGAAATATACTGTTAAATTTATGCACTTCTTATAGAAAATTTTTTGTTATAACAATGTAAGGCTTGGGAAAATTTAACTTCTACAAGACTCTAAAAAATAAATTGATACATTAAATTGTATTTTATTTAATTATAAGATAAATTGTTTCGGGAATTTACACGCTGTAAACCTACATATATATTGGTTTTTTAAAGTATTTACCATTAAATTATTTTTGTATTTTTCTAAAATAAAATTATTAAAAATATTGAAAAAGAGAACAGAAAATGTTAGTATGAATATGCATATTGAATATGAGGATATAATCCTTTTGAAATATCAAAATTTAAAAGCCTTTTTTAAGAGAGAAAGAAATTTTGTTTTTCTATATTTCAATATCGATATAATAAAAATAGGGAGGTTGTTTTTCTTATGAAGAGTAAACAACAGGATTTTAGAACGGAGAAATACATTCGATACGGGATTCGAAAGTATAGTTTAGGAGTAGCATCAGTAGCAATTTCAGCAGGTTTGATGTTTTTGGGCAATGGAGCAGTATCAGCGATGGAACTTCAAGGAGCAGATACTACGCTTGTTTCAACATCGACATTGAATACGGAATCTTCTACGGAAACAAAAACACCCGAAAATTCGATAAAAAAAGAAAAAGAAGTTGCCCTTAAGACGGTTGATAAAACGGATTTAGTTAAAAAAATTACAGAACTTGAAGAGAAAGTAAATACTGCAAAGAATATAGATGACGTGGTACTAACATCTGCTAAAGAACTATTAGATTCTGCGAAATCTGTCATCTCAAAAGAGATAGTTGAGCAAGAGGAAGTGGATACTGAACTTGCTAAGATTAAAGATTTAATTACGGTATTTGCTGAGTCTGTCGAAGTTGGGAAAATAACGGAATCTACAGAAAAAGCAGAAGAAACAAAAGAAACAAAAGAAACTGTCAAACCAGTCCAAGAAGCTAAAAAAGTCTTAGAACAAGTCACCTCTGAAGCTGAGGTAACCAATGTTTTAGCAACTGAAGCAATCCGGAAAAATAAGCTTGAGGCTGAAAACAAAGCGGCAATTGAGGCGGCGATAGCTAATAATAAAGAAGTTATTGCAGAAACTAAAAAAGTCCTAGCGAATGATGCCCTTACAGCTAAACAAATCAATGATCAATTGTCACGCTTAAATGATTCCATTCTTGCTGTCTACAATGATCTGAAAAAAGCGGGAGTTGGAAAAGACGGAAACTTCGGAGTAGCTTTGGCTGCTCAAGATTTCTATGCTGAAGAAGGGACAAATGTCTCTCGTGTCTCAGAAATAAATGCTTCAAATCATACAGGTAAGGATACCTATACGATTCCAGTCCAAGAAATTAAATTAATTACGGGTACTGATGCTACAGGGTTAGAGATAGAGGTCTATTCTAATCAGCGAGTTGGCAATGATACAAATGCTGGAAATGGGATGCATACAGAACAAGGTGGAAAAACTGGTCATAACAACAAAGGACGTGTAGACTATCCATTAACCCCTGATGCCGCTAAAAAGTTAGCTGAAGAAGCACCACTTTGGAGAAATAAAATCCGTGCGGATGGGTCAAGAATTTCAAACGCTGCGACTTCAATATACTCTGCTAACGGTGGTTATGAATACCTAGCTACAGAAATTTATGGCTATGGGTATGAACAAGGAGTTGACAGAGTTTATATTAAAGGTCTGAAAGATCGTATTGCAGTTACAGAAAAAGCTAAGCAAGCTGGTTGGAGTCTTACCTCTGTAACACCAACTAACCTTGTACCGGGATTGACATACGATTCAGAAACAGACACAATTCAAGGAAAAGTTATAGCGGATATTGAAAATGGAGTTTATGATTTACGATTTAATATTACTGCGACCAATACAGATGGTCGAACAGTAACTTTCCAAATTCAGAATCTTCGTGCTGGTTGGGTCGGGTGGCAAGATAGCACGCCTCCTAAAATAAAGTCAGACTCTGAGCGTTATGATCGTAAAGTAGGTGATGATGCTAATGTAAACATTCAATTCTATGACGAATCAGGTGCCAGTGCAACACCAGCAAATAGTCGAGGAACTTATAACTACACGACGGTTGAAGGAAAAGTTGTAAGAGTGCCTCAAAGATTTTCTAGAGCAGTGACAGGAGTTTCAGGATATAACACCATTGGTGAACAATTAGATGATTCTAAAGTCCTAATTCCAGGTACTAGCTATAGTGTTGCAAACAGTACTTCTGATGAGCAAGCTGCTGATCAAACGAATATGGGGAGAGGAATCATTTCTGGAAAATTAACTGAAGCAGGAATTTACACAGTCTCTATATTTGCAAAAGATTATGATAAGTTGGCTAATAATAATGTCTGGAACCAATCTGGACAAGAAGCACATGCTACTGTAACAGTAGTGGTGAAACCAAAGGTTGAGGTTCAAAACGTTGAAACTTACTCAACGGTTGTACCAGTTAAAATTTCTAAAGGTGCATCAAGTGCTAAGATAACAATGCCGGATGGTACTGTAACCAATCTAAAAGCAGTTAACGGCAAATGGCTCGTAGACAGTGATTCAACCAACACAGCTGTTTCTGAGAATCAAGAATTAGGTACTGTTGATTCAGATACAGTCTTTAATATTCCTGTGGCATCAGAGGCAACTGCCAAAGTTGGTGTGGACAATATTAAAGTGGAAGCATCTGTTGAAAATGTTAAGGGAACTTTCTTACGTGAACAAGTTGAGTTAAATGGAACGGATGGGCAAAAACATACTGCTACTTTTAATAAGGCTACCGGACACTGGGAGTTACCTGGCGACTATGCTGAAAGTAAAACACTGAATGGTGATGGTACGACAAGATGGACTAAACGTCAAGTGTACACAGAAGCTCAGCAAGACGGTGGTATGAAATTTTATATCTACGAGTACATCCGACAGCTGGATAGTGCTGGGAAAGTGACAAGTGTAGAAACGCCAACTCGTCCAGAAACGATTTATGTTTCTAAGAATACTAATCAGGTAGGAGATGGAATGTCAGTAACTGTCACTTACGATAAACATTCGAATACCTGGGCGTCGTCTGATGGAACAGAAGTGACCGCTACTAAACTAGGAAATGACTCTTGGGAAGTTCATACTAAGTCTGGATTTGGTGGTATTATTAGAGGGACGATTGCCACAAATACGGACGTGGCAACGGTTGTAAATACAAAACCAACAGCAACTTCACAAGATTATACTTCAACAAAAGGTACAGCTGTTGACCTTCGTAATGAAGCAAAAGCTGCAGTAAGCATCTCAGACTCTGAAGATACTAAATATGGAAAAACTACTTATATTACTCGAATCACAGTAACATCGCCTTCAGGAGTTCAAAAAGTATTTGATACTAAACAAGATGCAAATAACTATAATATTGCTAGTGGATATAGCTTAAATGAAGTAGGAGTATATACTGTTAAGATTGATGTCATTGATAGCAATGGAAATTACACTACTGAAGCAACAATCGGTGGAACTGAGTCGGGAGTTGATCATGGGGTTGATTCATCAACCGCTACAACAACCTACCATATTACAGTAACTGATACGATTGAAGGACATAATGTGACTTCGACTGATATTCAAGGTGCTACTCAAAAAGAAACTCCAACCTTTACATCTGTTGGAGATGGATCACCAGTAAAACCAAGTGCTTCTTCGCCTTCTAAGTTAGTAGATCCAAAAACAGGTGGGTTTGTTGATACTCTAACAATTGATGGTCAGGGTACCTACTCAATTGATAATGAAACAGGCGAAGTAACTTTTGTTCCATTGAAGACATTTACTGGTACAGCTACACCTGTAACAGTTTCACTTACTGCAAAATTAGGAAAAGGTGCTAATGATACGGATATTACAGCAACTGCTACAGCAACGTATACTCCAACTGTAATACCTGTTAAACCAACTTCTACAGATGATGAGTCTGAAGGACCTAAAGGACAAACACAAAACGGTACACCAACTTTTACTGGTGGTAAAGTTGAAGTAAACGGTGTAGAGAAGACTGTTGAAATTGATGAAAGTGTTAAACCAACCTTTGATGATGGCACAACTAAGAAAGTTGTTCCGGGAGAAGGAACTTATACCATTGATGAAAATGGTGTGGTAACTTTCACACCAGAAAAAGACTTTGTTGGGAAGGCTTCAGGAGTTACAGTCAAACGAGTTGATAAGAACGGAACAGAAATAACTGCAAAATACACTCCAACTGTACGTCCAATTACTTCATTTGTAGATACTAAGGGGAATACATTAGTTCCAACCGAAGACGGTGAACAACCTAAGAAAGATATCCCAGGTTACCGCTTCGTAGAGACTAAGAAACTTCCAAACGGTGACACAGAACACGTTTATGAGAAGGTTAAGACTAGTCATAAGGATAAGGAAGGGAATGACATTCCAGGTTATCCAAGCGAAGACGGTGAACAACCTAAGAAAGATATTCCAGGCTACCGCTTCGTAGAGACTAAGAAACTTCCAAACGGTGACACAGAACACGTTTATGAGAAGGTTAAGACCAGTCATAAGGATAAGGAAGGGAATGACATTCCAGGTTATCCAACCGAAGACGGCGAACAACCTAAGAAAGATATTCCAGGCTACCGCTTCGTAGAGACTAAGAAACTTCCAAACGGTGACACAGAACACGTTTATGAGAAGGTTAAGACTAGTCATAAGGATAAGGAAGGCAATGACATTCCAGGTTATCCAAGCGAAGACGGCGAACAACCTAAGAAAGATATTCCAGGCTACCGCTTCGTAGAGACTAAGAAACTTCCAAACGGCGACACAGAACACGTTTATGAGAAGGTTAAGACTAGTCATAAGGATAAGGAAGGCAATGACATTCCAGGCCACCCAACCGAAGACGGTGAACAACCTAAGAAGGATATTCCAGGTTACCGCTTCGTAGAGACTAAGAAACTTCCAAACGGCGACACAGAACACGTTTATGAGAAGGTTAAGACTAGTCATAAGGATAAGGAAGGGAATGACATTCCAGGTTATCCAACCGAAGATGGTGAACAACCTAAGAAGGATATTCCAGGTTACCGCTTCGTAGAGACTAAGAAACTTCCAAACGGCGACACAGAACACGTTTATGAGAAGGTTAAGACCAGTCATAAGGATAAGGAAGGGAATGACATTCCAGGTTATCCAACCGAAGATGGTGAACAACCTAAGAAGGATATTCCAGGTTACCGCTTCGTAGAGACTAAGAAACTTCCAAACGGCGACACAGAGCATGTCTACGAAAAAGTGAAGACTAGTCACAAGGATAAGGAAGGGAATGACATTCCAGGCTATCCAAGCGAAGACGGCGAACAACCTAAGAAGGAAATTCCAGGTTACCGTTTCGTAGAGACTAAGAAACTTCCAAACGGCGACACAGAACACGTTTATGAGAAGGTTAAGACTAGTCATAAGGATAAGGAAGGCAATGACATTCCAGGCTATCCAAGCGAAGACGGAGAACAACCTAAGAAGGAAATTCCAGGTTACCGTTTCGTAGAGACTAAGAAACTTCCAAACGGTGACACAGAGCATGTCTACGAAAAAGTGAAGACTAGTCACAAGGATAAGGAAGGGAATGAGATTCCAGGTTATCCAAGCGAAGACGGTGAACAACCTAAGAAGGCTATTCCAGGTTACCGCTTCGTAGAGACTAAGAAACTTCCAAACGGCGACACAGAGCATGTCTACGAAAAAGTGAAGACTAGTCACAAGGATAAGGAAGGGAATGAGATTCCAGGTTATCCAAGCGAAGACGGTGAACAACCTAAGAAAGATATTCCAGGCTACCGCTTCGTAGAGACTAAGAAACTTCCAAACGGCGACACAGAACACGTTTATGAGAAGGTTAAGACTAGTCATAAGGATAAGGAAGGGAATGACATTCCAGGTTATCCAAGCGAAGACGGTGAACAACCTAAGAAAGATATTCCAGGCTACCGCTTCGTAGAGACTAAGAAACTTCCAAACGGCGACACAGAACACGTCTACGAAAAAGTGAAGACAAGTCACAAGGATAAGGAAGGCAACGAGATTCCAGGCTATCCAAGCGAAGACGGCGAACAACCTAAGAAGGAAATTCCAGGTTACCGTTTCGTAGAGACTAAGAAACTTCCAAACGGTGACACAGAACACGTTTATGAGAAGGTTAAGACTAGTCATAAGGATAAGGAAGGCAACGAGATTCCAGGCTATCCAAGCGAAGACGGTGAACAACCTAAGAAAGATATTCCAGGTTACCGCTTCGTAGAGACTAAGAAACTTCCAAACGGTGACACAGAACACGTTTATGAGAAGGTTAAGACTAGTCATAAGGATAAGGAAGGCAACGAGATTCCAGGCTATCCAAGCGAAGACGGTGAACAACCTAAGAAGGCTATTCCAGGTTACCGCTTCGTAGAGACTAAGAAACTTCCAAACGGCGACACAGAGCATGTCTACGAAAAAGTGAAGACTAGTCACAAGGATAAGGAAGGGAATGAGATTCCAGGTTATCCAAGCGAAGACGGTGAACAACCTAAGAAAGATATTCCAGGCTACCGCTTCGTAGAGACCAAGAAACTTCCAAACGGTGACACAGAACACGTTTATGAGAAAGTTGTTACTGCCCCTCAACAAAAACCGACTGAGCAATCTCCAACTACTAAAGCAACCAAAGAATTACCTAATACTGGTATGGAAGATCATGCAGCTTTGGCAGCTCTAGGAGTACTTGGTTTGATGAGCGGATTTGGACTTGTGTCTCGCAAGAAAAAAGAAGACTAATTCTATACTCGAGATTCTAAGTAGTATCCTTTAGTTTCTTAAAAAAACCAACTAATCATTAGATTAGTTGGTTTTTGTCTATTCTCGATTTTTCCAAGCTTGGTAACGGGTATCAATCAAGAGTTGGGTTAGTCGTCCCATGGTTTCTCTTTCTTCAGGAGTGAGGGATTGAGCTTGGACAAAGAGATGGTGAACGTGTTCAATGACCTTGAAGGAAGAAAGATCGTTGATAGAGGAGATGCCTGCATCGAGAATGATTCCAAAAAAGAGGTCAAAGTAGAGCTGCAGTTCAGTATCAGGGACCGTCTCAACCCATTCCTTGAAGGTTGTATCGACTTGCTGGCTGTCACTATTGGTCTCGTCCAGTTGGACAAAGTGTTTGTCTTCAACCTGCCAACTAAAGGTGTCGTGCTGAGCAAGGCCACCTAAAGCTCTGCTTCGAACGATGATCTTTTTATCCGGAATTTCCAGCATCGTCCCGATGATAGAACCTTGTGGGATAAATACTTTCGTTCTTTCCATCATGTTTTGATAGCCAGGTGTTTCGGTTAGTTCCTTGTGAAGCCCAGGGGCATCAAAAGTATAGACAGCGACAATGTTTTTCTGCAAGTTTGGATTAAGTTGACTGGCAGCATAGACAGCTAGATTGCCCCCTTTTGAGTGTCCTGCTAAGATAAGCTTTTGGTTGGGGTGTTGGGCAAAAAAATTCTCTAAATACTGGAGGGCATGTTTTTGAGCAGGGATTTCCTTCATATAGGTCATATGGAAATCTTCTTTCCAACCGATGATACTATCATCCGTCCCACGAAAAACAAGCAAATAGGTATCGAGACTGATACGATAAGTCATAGCCGCAAACTGTTTTTGCAATTCAGGATCGATATCGTTGATAAAGTCTGAGAGCTTGCAATTTTTAAAGCGTTTGTGTTGAGCGAGCTGATCCAACAACTGGAGACGGTTTTTATTGGTCAACATCGTCGTGTCTCTAGGGATTTGAGGTGCAAGATCTATGAGACGCTGGGGTTTTTGGGTAACTACATCATCAAAAGCAAGGTAGGTTAATTCGGTCAAGGCAAGAACATCTAACTCATTCACGGGGAGGTCATAAAAGGAATCAAAGACTACATCGTTGAGATAGTCAAAAATATTGGCCATAAAAGCTCCTTTCTCTATGTTTATCCTATCACATTTACCTAGAATTAGCTAGTGGGCGTGTTCGAATGACCTAGTAGGGTTTGATTGAAATACATAGAAGATAGATTGCTCCTATTTCAAACCTCTAAACGAGCTTACTTGTATGTTTTTGCTATCAATCCCATTTTCCTTTAAAAAATTCTTCATCTCATTTACATCATCAGGCTGACCTGTGATGAGATAGCTGGCTTGATTGCCGTATTCATCAATAGCACGTTTTAAAAATGCTTGACTTTGAGAAAATTCATCGCTAGTTTTATAAGTAAAATTCGATGTGTTTTGAGCTAGTTCCTTCATCTCATTATCGAAAATAGTAACTCCTTTGTCAAAATGGTTGAGAATAATTGGAGCTTTACCAGCCCATTCTTTGATAAGGGGGCGTAGAGCAGAAATACCAACATCAGATGCAAAGCAAACTAGTGGCTGATTCGTATCTTTAACAGTCAAAGAGGAATCCAGCCAACTCATCTCAATCTCACTGCCAGCCGGTAAATGTGTCAAGGTTTCCTTAAAGTGGCTACCACTATTATGCGTTAAAATGAGGATTTCATCTTCATCAGGTGTGGAGGCAATGGTTAGCCATCGACTGGTCTGCTCTCCCTTAGCTTCGTTTTTCCTAGCAGCGGACGACGTATCAGGGAGCTTAAACTGAGCATAAGCCCCAGCTTTCCAGGTTTGATGACTCGGTTTTGTGATGTGAATTAAATACAAATCTCCGCCGGGATTTTCGATGGATTTTATCGATAATGTCTGACTTCGTCCAAGATAGGCGATGGCACCCCAAGTTATAAGGGCTAGTAATCCAAGTGTTGATAGAATGATAATAAACATTTTTTTACCTCTTTTCATTTTTTATGACTCCTAATTTTAATTGCTGAATGAACGCAAAATAAATTCATTCATACATTTCCAAAAAATAAAGAAGTCCATCTTCTTTATTTTAGAACTCCTTTTATGAAGTTGGTTGCAAGTATTTCGACAGTTTTGCCAATATCTGGAAAATCTTTTTCTGTGATATGCATATCCATGTAGTAAAATAGGTTGTAAACTTGTAAAATCTCTTGAATCTTTTCTGGAGAATACCCTTCAGCCTGCATACGATTTGTAAAAGTTTTAACAAGAAACTGATGAAATGGATTTGCGACTTTGCCTTCTTCTGAAGAATAATAGTTGTGCAACTCATCTGCGATGGCAGGATTGTACCATTCTGCAAGGATTTTATTAGAAGAAACGAGAGTTCTGGACTGAGCAAAGAGTTGACTAATGAGGTCGGTCATGTCAATTTCCCAATCCAGTTCTTCGATCATAGATTGGCGAACACGGTTGTTTTCATCAATATAGATGTCTAGAAAAATGGCTTCTTTACTCTCGTAATAGTTATAAAAAGAGCCTACTGCCATACCAGCTTGTCTAGCAATTTCTGAAATCCCTGTCGCCTTGTAACCTTTTTTCGAAAAAACTTCATAGGCCGCTGTTTTTAAAGATTGTTTTTTGTCCAATATGATTTAACCTCCTTTGTTTCATGAATGAATAAATCAATCTGTTCATTCATATTCTAGCAAATCCTATCTGACTTGTCAATAAGAAAGCTAGATCTAGTTGTTTAAAGTGATTACTTTTATCAACAGAGGAGTAACATAAATTTACAAGGCATTTATTTTAATGAGATTACTCATTTTAAATCTATTCCTTAAGTAAAAGAAACGCGGACCAAATGAGCACAAAAAAGGGAAATATAGGATAAGGCTGGAACTATAGTTAAAAATAAGGTATGATATCAATGGGATTATTCTCTATTTAGCATCTGTTTTCTTATCTGGATTTGGGAAATAGGCTTCTAAACAGTATGAGATACTGATCCGTAAATCTGATATGAAGGGTTTTGATACTTTGAAAAATAGCAAAGGAGGAGCGCATGCACAAGATTTTACTAGTGGAAGATGACCAAGTTATTCGGCAACAAGTTGGGAAATTGCTCTCTGAGTGGGGATTTGAAGTCGTTTTGGTAGAAGACTTTATGGAAGTGTTGAGTTTATTTGTCCAGTCGGAACCTCATCTGGTCCTCATGGATATTGGTCTGCCTCTTTTTAATGGTTATCACTGGTGCCAGGAGATTCGCAAGATTTCCAAGGTACCTATCATGTTTCTGTCTTCGAGAGATCAGGCTATGGATATCGTCATGGCGATCAATATGGGGGCGGATGACTTTGTGACCAAACCTTTTGACCAGCAGGTTCTTTTGGCTAAGGTTCAGGGTTTGTTGCGCCGTTCCTATGAGTTTGGACGAGATGAAAGTTTGCTAGAGTATGCAGGTGTGATTCTCAATACCAAGTCTATGGACCTGCACTATCAGGGTAAAATTCTGAGCTTAACCAAGAATGAATTTCAAATTTTACGAGTTTTGTTTGAACATGCGGGCAATATTGTAGCCCGTGATGACCTGATGCGGGAACTCTGGAACAGCGACTTTTTTATCGACGACAATACCCTGTCTGTTAATGTGGCTCGTTTGCGCAAAAAGCTTGAGGAACAAGGATTAGCTGCCTTTATCGAAACCAAGAAAGGGATAGGATACGGACTGAAACATGCTTGATTGGAAACCATTTTTTCTAGCCTATCTGCGTTCTCGCAGTCGCGTTTTTACCTATATTTTTTCATTAGGCTTTCTCGTCTTTCTCTTTCAGTTTTTATTTGCTAGTCTAGGAACTTATTTTCTTTATTTCTTTCTGCTCAGTAGTTTTTTGACCTTCTTATTTTTGGCTTGGGATATATTTGCAGAAGCTCAGGTTTACCGGCAGGAAGTACTCTATGCTGAGAGAGACCCCAAGTCTCCTTTGGAATGTGCGCTAGCAGAGAAACTCGAAGAGCGGGAGTCTGAATTGTATCAAAAGAAGTCGGAAGCTCAGAGTAAGCTGACGGATTTGCTGGATTACTACACCTTATGGGTTCACCAGATCAAGACTCCCATTGCGGCTAGTCGTCTCTTGGTATCAGAAGTTTCTGATCGTGAGGTCAAGCAGCAACTTGAACAGGAAATCTTTAAGATTGACTCCTATACCAACCTGGTGTTGCAGTATCTTCGTTTGGAGAGCTTCCACGATGACTTGGTATTTGAAAAGGTTCAAGTGGAGGATCTGGTGAAGGAAGTGGTTCGTAAGTATGCCCTTTTCTTTATCCAAAAAGGACTGACGCTCAATCTCCATGACCTTGACAAAATCATCGTGACTGATAAGAAATGGCTGTTGGTCGTCGTTGAACAAATCCTCTCAAACAGTCTCAAGTACACCAAGAAAGGTGGGTTAGAGATTTATATGGAAGGTCAGGAGCTCTGTATCAAGGATACGGGAATCGGGATTAAAAACAGCGATGTGCTCCGAGTCTTTGAACGTGGGTTTTCAGGCTATAATGGTCGTCTAACCCAGCAGTCATCTGGACTGGGCCTCTATCTATCTAAGAAAATTTCTGAAGAACTGGGTCACCAGATTCGCATCGAGTCTGAGGTCGGAAAAGGAACAACCGTACGGATCAAATTCGCTGAAATGAAGCTCGTTATTGAGTAAACATAGATGAGAAAAAGCCTCCAATCGGAGGCTTTTGTGCTAATTTTTTATTCCTCAACACGTGATTTGTTGGCGATATCAGCAAGGATAGCTTGGACAAAGTCATCAACTGAGACAGTTTGTGTTTCTTTTTGTCCGTAGCGACGAACGTTGACAGTTCCGTCTTCCATTTCCTTGTCCCCAACGATCAATTGGTAAGGAATCTTGCTGGTTTGTGAAGCACGGATCTTGAACTGCATTTTTTCATTGCGCTCATCCACATCAGCACGGACACCATGGTCACGGAGTTTCTTAGCCACTTCCCATGCGTAGTCCACGTGTTTTTCGTTAGAAACTGGGATGAGGGTTACTTGGTGTGGTGCAAGCCATGTTGGGAAGGCACCCTTGTAGTTCTCAATCAAGATAGCTGTAAAGCGTTCCATAGTTGAGATAACCCCACGGTGGATCATGACTGGACGGTGTTCTTCACCGTCAGCTCCGATATATTTGAGGTCAAAGCGTTCTGGAAGCAAGAAGTCAAGCTGAATAGTCGAAAGGGTTTCTTCTTTTCCGAGAGCTGTCTTAACTTGGATATCCAATTTTGGTCCGTAGAAGGCTGCTTCGCCTTCGGCTTCAAAGTAGTCAACACCCATTTCATCAAGGGCTGCACGAAGCATGGTTTGGGCATTTTCCCACATCTCATCGTTGTCAAAGTACTTGTGAGTATCTTGAGGGTCACGAAGAGAGAGACGGAAGCGGTATTCAGTCAAGTTGAAGTCTTCGTAAACATCGATAATCAACTGAAGGGCACGTTGGAATTCTTCTTGGATTTGTTCTGGAGTAACGAAGAGGTGACCGTCGTTGAGAGACATTTCACGCACACGTTGAAGACCAGTAAGGGCACCAGATTTTTCGTAGCGGTGCATCATACCGATTTCAGCGATACGGATTGGCAATTCACGGTAAGAGTGAACATGGTGTTTAAAGACTTGGATGTGGTGTGGGCAGTTCATTGGACGAAGGACAAACTCTTCACCGTCCCCCATGTCCATAGTTGGGAACATGTCCTCTTGGTAGTGATCCCAGTGACCAGAAGTCTTGTAGAGTTCAACAGAAGCAAGTGGTGGAGTGTAGACGTGTTGGTAGCCAGAAGCTAACTCCTTGTCGACAATGTAGCGTTCCAATTCACGACGGATAGTTGCACCATTTGGCAACCAGAATGGCAAACCTTGTCCGACTTCTTGGGAAATCATGAAGAGGTCAAGCTCTTTACCAAGTTTACGGTGGTCACGTTCTTTAGCTTCTTCACGCATTTGAAGGTAGTTCTTTAAGTCTTTCTTGTCGAACCAAGCTGTACCGTAGATCCGTTGCATCATAGCATTGTCGCTATTTCCACGCCAGTAAGCACCTGCTACATGGAGAAGGTGGAAGATTTGGATACGACCTGTTGATGGAACGTGAGGACCACGGCAGAGGTCAACATACTCACCTTGACGATAGATAGTCAAACCACCCTCGTCTTCAGAGTGTTCTTCAATCAATTCCAACTTGTAAGGGTCGTTCTTGAAGATTTCACGGGCCTCATCTTTAGTAACTTCTTCACGAATAGATGGGAAGTTTTCTTTGACGATTTTTTGCATTTCTTCTTCGATACGAGGAAGGTCTTCGTTGGAGATTTGACCAGCTGTATTGTCAGTATCGTAGTAGAAGCCGTCTTCGATAGCTGGACCAACTCCCAAGTGAATGTCTGGGAAAAGACGACGAGCTGCTTGGGCGAACAAGTGAGCAGCTGAGTGACGCAAGATTGGAAGGGCGTCTTCGTGATCTGGTGTCACGATTTCGATGCTTCCATCTTCAGTGATAGCACGAGTAGTGTCGATGAGTTTGCCGTTGAATTTACCAGCTAAGGCCTTTTTAGCTAGAGAATTGCTGATTGATTGGGCAATTTCAAAAGTTGTAACGCCAGATTCGAATTCACGAACAGCGCCATCTGGGAAAGTAATGTTAATCATGATGTTCTCCTTAAATATTTATTCTATTTTTGTTGGACAATTTTAAGAGCCGAGCAACCTCTTCCGCAGTTTGATTCTCTGATTGACTACCATCTGTTATGAGGCTAGAATAGCCTAATCTCACTGCTTCCTTACGAACCATTTGAGCAAAAAGAATGTCTCGTTGCATCCAGTTTTTAAAAGCTTGTTCAGGGTTGGTTGTACCCTCTAAGACATAAGGAACCCATTCTCTCTGTATATAATGCTTTTTTTGAAAATCAGCTGTCGGAGTCAAGCATAGATAAGAGGATACTGGGCATTCAAGCTCCTTTACCAAGTGAGGCAAAAGTCCTGCCCCCTCCACCAAGAGAGGTCTATCTTAGTTTTTTATCAAGTAAGATTTTACATAAGGAAAAATCTCTTCATAAAAGCGCCATTCTTCAACTGCCATCTCTTCTGGATTTCTCATCCAGATTTGCTCTGGATTTCTATCCTGCCTAAGAAGGCAAATTGGCTGTGAGTCTGCACTTGCTTGATTCATCATCTCTTCTATCAAATCATCCAGTTTGATATGAAGTAGTTGATACCGTCTAGCAAGAAGTGAGGCAATTGTTGATTTTCCACTACAAGGCGATCCGCCAATCATATAAAGCATCATTCTACCTCCTTCTGACAAACAAAAAACGACATCCATAAAAGGACGTCGCAACGTGGTTCCACCTTCATTTATGTTCCTCAAAAAAGAGGGACACCTCTGATTGGCTTTAACGTAGCCACCGTTTTATGTTTGCATAAAAGTCAGTAGAGTAGTATCAGTTTAGGCTTTCTATGCGTTTCCAGCAACCACGCACTCTCTAGTAGAAAGGGACTAAGTGACTTGTCTCTATGCATTATTATAGCATGATTGCGAGATTTTTCAAGGCTTTTATCCTATTTTTTTACTTTTCTGCTTGTTTGTAAGATAGCTAAGACCTCTACCTGAAGCCATACCAAGTAGGGCGAAGATTTCATAGGCTACGAGATAAAGAAGAATGAACTCACCAAAGGTGATGATGGTAAAGCAATAGAGCAGTCCAATTCTCAGCAACCACCAAAGTGAGAAATGGAAACGGTAGCTATAAAGAATGATAACAATTGATTTGCTAAATCAATTTCATTTTAACTTTTTCAGTCTGAAAATAAAGAAAGCCGTAGAAATGAATAGATAGCATACTAAGGAAAGGATTAGAGACAGATATTGTTCATCAGTCATCTCACCTCTCATGTATATCCTTAGTGGATAGTTTCTTATAGCATTAACTAAATAAATACCAGCAGTTAGACTTAGAAAATATCCTGATAGGATGAGTTTCTTTTTCTTAAAAAACATTAAGATGCCAAGAAAAGGAGCAAGAAATGGCAAAAGAGGAACAAATGCAAAAAATGAAAAGACAACAATGTACTCTAACCCCCATAGACTGAGAGTTTTCATTAGCCATACATAGACGACAAGGAAGGCACAGGGAATCACCCAAGACAATGATTTATTCATATCAACCTCCATCTTCTTTTCTTAGCTATGTTTCATTTAATCTGGCAATATCTCTATTCTCCAAACAAAAAACGACATCCTAAAAGGACGTCGCAACGTGGTTCCACCTTCATTCATGTTCCTCAAAAAAGAGGGACACCTCTGATTGGCTTTAACGTGGCCACCGTTTTATGTTTTCATAAAAGTCAGTAGAGTAGTATCAGTTTAGGCTTTCTATGCGTTTCCAGCAACCACGCACTCTCTAGTAGAAAGGGACTAAGTGACTTGTCTCTATGCATTATTATAGCATGATTGCGAGATTTTTCAAGGCTTTTATCCTATTTTTTTACTTTTCTGCTTGTTTGTAAGATGGCTAAGACCTCTACCTGAAGCCATACCAAGAAGGGCGAAGACTTCATAGGCTACGAGATAAAGAAGAATGAACTCACCAAAAGTGATGATGGTAAAGCAATAGAGCAGTCCAATTCCCAGCAACCACCAGAGTGAGAAATGGAAACGGTAGCTATAAAGAAGGGATACGATGAAGGTTACCAAAGGTGAAAAGAGGATGATGTTATAAATGTAAAGTCCTTTTAGCGTATAAGGGTCAGATATCAGCAGTAAAAGCAACTCATAGAAAGGCCAGTAAAAGAAGAGAATGACAAGGTAGTATGGGATATACTTAAGATATTTTTTCATGGCAATATTCCTCCAATCTGCAAAAATGGAGAGATATTTGAGAGATATTGTAGACCACATAATCGGGAAATCTCTACTTATATTATAGCACGAGTTAGGAGCTCTTACAATTTAATCCAGTAATCGGTGATAGTGATCTTTTCGAGTGTTTTCTGTTATAATACTAACAAAAGAAGGAAAATAAGGAGAAAGAATGACTAAAATAGCAGTTCTTTCAGATATACATGGAAATACGACAGCTCTGGAAGCTGTACTGGCTGATGCAAGAATGGCGGAGGTAGACGAGTACTGGCTTTTGGGAGATATTCTCATGCCTGGAACGGGACGTAGAAGGATCTTGGACCTCTTAGCTAGCTTGCCTATTACAGTAAGAGTTCTGGGAAATTGGGAGAATAGTCTCTGGCGAGGTCTGCATCGCAAGTTAGATCCTACAATAGCGAGTCATCGTTATCTCCTGCGTCAAAGTCAGTACATCTTAGAGGAGGTCAGCCCTGAAGAAATCGAAGACCTCAATAATCAACCCATGCAAGTTCATCGTCAGTTTGGTGATTTGATGGTGGGAATCACTCACCATCTCCCTGATAAAAACTGGGGTAGGGAGTTGATTCATACGGGAAAACAAGAAGATTTTGATAGATTGGTGACGAATCCACACGCCTCTATCGCAGTATATGGCCATATTCACCAACAGTTGCTTCGTTATGGAAGTGATGGACAGTTGATTCTTAATCCAGGTTCGATTGGGCAACCCTTCTTTTTAGATGCGTGGTTGCGTAAGGACTTGCGTGCCCAGTATATGATTTTAGAGTTTGATGAAGCAGGTTTGTCTGATGTTGATTTTCGTCGAGTGGATTATGATGTAGAAGCTGAATTGCAGTTGGCTAAGGATTTGAAGCTTCCCTATTTCCAGGTCTACTATGAAAGTTTGGTAAATGGGATTCACCATACTCATAACCACGAATTGTTAGGTCAGATTAGTGAACAAGAAGGTTATGACAGGGATGTTGAGCTTTGGATGGAAAGAGACAAGAAAGATTGGTTTTAAGAGGTAGAAATAAGATAGTCTAGTGACTGCTGTTTTGCGATAAGTCGAACTGGATACGAATTGACGGCTTCTCAAATTTATGTTAGAATAACGGAATATAACTAATTTGAATCTCATACTAATTGATATTCAAAATAAGAGGAGACAGATAATGAAACCAGAAGAGTTACACGCTATTGCCTCGGAGTTGGGCTTGCAATTTGACGAAGATTCGCGTAGTATTTATGGCACGCAGTCAGGCTATTTACTTTTCCTGCAAGAAACTGACGTGAAAAATCAGTTTCGACTTTGTGTCAGTGTGAGTTTGAATGGTAATCCTGCGGATTCAGAAGAAAATGAATTGGTTTGGGATGAGTTTAAGAGTGAATCTCTTCCAAACTTGTCGACCTTGTCTATCAATCAGTACCTTGTTTCTTTTGTCGTAAAAGGTGCCATGCGCAAATCAAAAACAATTGAAAAGTTACAGACGCTCATAACAGACCTCGTTGCATTCCTTGAAACCCATCATTTCGTCCAAGTGTGTGCCTATAGCGGTCAGGAGGGTCCCGTTGGTCTCTATCAATTAGGTGATTCAATTTTCCTTATCAACGAGGAAAGCTATCAATTGCTGAAGAGCAATCTTCAAATCGAGGTGGATTCTTATCAAAATAAAAAGGAAAATGTTATTCTTGGAGCAGTTGGTGCCTTGCTGGGAGCCTTGATTGGTGGAGCAGTTGCTCTATTTATCGCTCGTCTAGGTTATGTAGCTATGGTAGCGGGTATTGTTCTGGGGATTTGTACCATTAAAGGATATGAAATCCTTGGAAGAAAGGTATCTCGAAAGGGGATTGTGATTTCCTCTATTTGGATGGTGATTACTGTCTTTCTAGTGAATCAAATTGATTTGGCGATGGAAGTCGTTGCCAAACTAGGGGTTGAGTTTGCCTTTGCTTTCCGAGTGGTGAATGATTTAATCTTTAGCGGTCATTTTCCAGATAACTATTTTTATAATCTAGCTATGTTAGCTGTGTTTACCTTAGTTGGTGCTGGGGTGTCTATCAGCTCAGTCTGGTCAAGTCATAAAACAAAAGGGATTGTCCGTAAAATTGCATAAAAAATAAGTCTTTGTATGCCCTCTACCGTTCTGGTTGTCAAGAGGGATACAGGACTTTTTGCATGGAGAAGGTAATCATTCGTTAATATTTGACAGGAAAACCAAAAACGGTATAATGTTTATACGGGAAAAGATGAATAAAATATCAATGGAAGGAGAAGAAGATGCAAATTTCAAGCCGATTTACAATTGCGACTCATATGATGATTATTATTGCAATGCAGGATACAGAAAGTAAAGTAACCAGCGATTTTCTTGCGGCTAGTGTCGGAGTCAATCCAGTCATTATCCGAAAGACTTTATCGCAACTCAAAAAAGCAGGATTGATTTCAGTTGCTCGTGGTACGGGAGGAACTGAGATAATAAAAGACCTTCAGGATATCAGTTTGTTGGATGTCTACCAAGCTGTGGAGTGTTTAGGAAAATCCGGTAAGCTCTTTAGTTTTCATGACAATCCAAATCCTAATTGCCCAATTGGTGCGAATATCCATGCAGTTTTGGACCAAAAGTTGTTCGATGTTCAAGCAGCTATGGAAAATCAACTGAGCCAGACAAGTCTGGCTCAGGTTGTAGCCGATGCTCAGAATAAACTGTCTAAGTAAGAGGACTAGGCTCCTCTTTTTCTATTGCCGCTTTTTTATGAGTTGGGCAAGAAGAATTGTGGAAAAGTCTACTAGATGCTTTACGGTAAACTATAAAGAAAAATGTGAGCCTCAGTTTCAGGTTCACATTTCATTTTTTACTTATGGCAAAATGGCCTTTAGTTGGTTCAGGATGGTTTGTAAGGTTACAACCGCTTGTTCTCCTTGTTGCGGTTGGTAGAGTATTTGGAAATACTTGCGAATAGTTTCTTCAAATTGCTTAGGGAGGAGTGTACAATTGGTCTTTGCGTAATCCAACATTCGTTTTTCACCAGGATGGGTTTGCTCATTGAGCGCAAATAACAAGTCAAAGTAGGAAGCAAAAAACTCACTCGTACGATGATTCATGCTGAGAAGATCTTGACGCTTGATAGCTTTTTCAATTTGATGAGAGAAGGCAGGCATGGCCTGGTCTAGCAAAAGGAGTTGCCTTTCGATGATATGTTTTTTGAGTTCCTGTGGATAGGGAATCTGGTAAGTCTTTTGGAGCGAAGCATAGTGACTATTTGGATCGTATAGAATCTTGCTGTGGAGTAGATTATGCCACATGCAAGTTGTATAGGCATTTTGGGCTTGATGCTGAAAAACGGTTGAGTTCAATTCTTGTTCAAACGACTCCAGCGAACGATAAATCAACTCGATTTCGATACCGTTGTTTAGTACGCAGTCATCCTCTAACTCCCAAAACTGGTTTCCAATTTCCATATAGGAGCAATAGTTGCTAAGAATGATTTGACGAGTTTTCTCATCAATAGGTGAGTTAAGATAGACATAGACATCATAGTCAGAATTTTGATCGTAGGCTTGTTCTGCACGAGAACCACCAAGAGCTATAGCTTCTACTTGTTCCAGTTGAGAGAATTCTTTGCAAAGTTCGTGGATCATGATTTTTCTCCTTACTTTATGGTTTTAAAGTCATTTTACCAAAAAGTAAAACGTTTGCATAGCATTGAGTTGCTCTTTTTCATTTATAGCAAAAAATGTGAACCCTTGTTTTGAGTTCACATTTCGTTTTTATTCTGCGGCTTGTTGCCAACGTTTTGCTAGCTTATGAGACAGACTAGAAATGGCAAAGTTAAAGATAAAGTAAATCAAGGCAATCAGGATATAAAGACTGAAGACCTGCTCTGGTTCGAAATAGCGTCCCATAAGAATTTGGCTAGCGCCAAAGAGTTCTTGTAGAGCGATAACAGAGTAGAGAAGACTGGTATCCTTAATCACGGTTACAAACTGAGAAATGATGGCTGGCAGCATTTTACGGATCGCTTGTGGGAGAATGATGTAGTAGAGGATTTGCGCAGAGGTGAATCCTTGCGACATTCCTGCTTCGTACTGGCCCTTGTCCACGGCATTGAGGCCGCCCCGGATAATCTCAGCCAGGGCTGCTGAGGTAAAGAGGGTAAAGGCTGTAATACCAGCTGGTGTGGACTTCATCTTGAACACCAAAAAGATGGTGAAAATCCAGAGGAGGTTGGGAACGTTACGTACAAACTCGATATAAATGCTGGAGATGATCCGTAAGACAGGATTTTTCCCATTTCTCATGACGGCTAGTACTGTTCCGATAAGGGTCGAGAGGACGATAGCAATCAGAGAAATGTAGAGAGTTAAGCCAAATCCTTTAAAGATAAAGACCAGGTTATCTGGGGTCAAAACTTCTAAAATAGATTCCATAGTAACCTCCTAAAGTGAATAGGCTTTTTTGTTGGCTTGCTCCATCTTGCGACCAAACTGGGCAACAGGGAAGCATAGGGCAAAGTAGAGAAGAGCAGCGCCTAAAAAGGCTGGAATATAGTTTCCGTTGAGAGCCGACCAAGATTTGGTCACAAACATCAAGTCTACTCCAGAGATGATGGCAGTGGTAGAGGTGTTCTTGATGAGGTTGACGATTTGGTTGGTCAATGGAGGGAGAATGATACGGAAGGCTTGAGGCAAGATAATCAAGCGCATGGCACTGATATAAGTAAAACCTTGCGACAGGGCGGCCTCCATCTGACCGCTAGGGATAGATTGAATCCCTGAACGAATAACCTCAGCGATATAAGCGCCGTGATAGAGTCCCACGCAGAGAACAGCTGTCCAATAAATCGGAATCATGATGGTGTGGTCACTGATAAGAGGCAAACCATAAAAGACGATGACAAACTGCACCAATAGGGGAGTGTTTTGGTAAAATTCGACAAAGATACGAGCCAAAATCCTTAAAATTTGATGTTTGCTAGTTGATAGGACTCCAAAGATGATTCCTAAGACAATAGCTAGGATAAAGGATCCAATTGCTAGGGCAAGGGTGAAGAGGAAACCATTGAAAAATTGTCCAAAATCCTGAAAATAGGCTGTCCAAGATGATAAATCTGTCATGGGGTGTCCTCCTTAATCTGCGGTATGGCTAGATGGTTTGAGCTTGTAACGGTCATAGAGTTTCTGCAAACTACCATCCTTGCTCCATTTAGTGACCAAGGTATTAAGATAGTCGTTTAGCTCGGTATTTGATTTCTTGGTGACGATACCGTAGTCAGATGGTTTGAAACTATCATCTAGTAGTTCTGTCCGTTTGCTGATGTAGCCAGACAGGATAGAGCGGTCCACGGAAAAGGCATCAATACGGTGAGCGTGAAGGGAAGTAATCAATTCTGGGTAGGAACCAAGTTCGACGAATTTAAAGGTTAGACCTTTCTTTTTACCCAGTTCGGTAATTAAGCGTTGGGTGATAGAGCCTTGGGCAACCCCGATGGTTTTGCCATTTAGGTCTTCAAGGCTTTTGATATTGGCAGATTTATTGACCAAAAAACCAGAAGCGTCCGTATAGTAGGGACTGGTGAAGTTGTAGAGTTTTTTACGTTCTTCCGTGATGGTAAATGTCGCGATATCCAAATCGACCTGTTCATTGTCTAGGAGTGGTCCACGTGTTTGAGCGGTAACAGGAACGTAGCGAATCTTGACCTTGAGTTCGTCTGCAATCATCTTGGCCAGGTCCGTTTCGATACCAGAGTAAGTCCCTGTCTTGGGGTCCTTGTAACCAAAATTGGGAACGTCTTGTTTGACACCGACAACTAGTTCGCCTCTTTTTTGAATGTCTGCGACGCTGGTATCGGCTTGGACTGGTTTGGCAGCAGCAAGGCCGAAAAGGATAATCAATAATGCTGATAAAAAGAATTTCTTTTTCATAGGCGCCTCCTTATTTGACTTTGTCACTTTCGTGGTTGATAATTTTGCTGAGGAATTGTTGGGCACGAGGTTCGCTTGGATTGTCGAAAAAGTCATCGACGTCTGTCGTATCCACCAACACTTCTCCGTCAGCCATAAAGATAATGCGGTCCGCAACTTCACGGGCAAAGCCCATTTCGTGGGTAACGATGATCATGTTCATCCCGTCATGCGCTAGTTTTTGCATAACTGCTAGTACATCACCGATAGTCTCAGGATCAAGAGCAGATGTTGGCTCATCAAAGAGGAGGAGTTCCGGACGCATAGCGAGGCCGCGTGCGATGGCAATCCGTTGTTTTTGTCCACCAGATAGCATGGATGGATAGGAATCTTTCTTGTCCCACATGTTTACAAATTCCAGATATTTTTGGGCTGTTTTTTCAGCTTCTTTTTTATCAATTCCTAGAACTTTTATGGGCGCTAGTGTCACGTTTTCTAACACTGTTTTGTGTGTATAAAGATTAAAATGTTGAAAAACCATGCCGACTTCCTTACGAAGAGGAACTAAATCTTTCTGACTAGCACCTGCTACTTGGTGTCCATTGACTAGGAGACTTCCTTTGTCAACAGCCTCCAAACCATTGATCGTACGGATAAGAGTGGACTTCCCAGAGCCAGAAGGTCCAAGCAGGACAACAACTTGTCCTTTTTCAAAACGGAGATTGATGTCGCGGAGTGCGTGATAGTCTCCGTAATATTTTTCGACGTTTTTAAATTCTACTAAAGCCATGAGAGATCTCCTTTGTGTTAGATTTTATAACATGATTCTACACCAAAAGAATGTTCTTGTCAAATCATATCTGAAAAAAATTCACTAAAATGTTATAAAAAAGCAATCTGAATAGAGAAAATGCCTAAATCATGTTATAATGAAACGATAGAATTCTTAGAAAGAGTGGATGTCTTTTTGATAACTCCTACTTATGAATGGCAGTTTGCCCCGCAGGTTGAAGATGCGGATTTTACAAAGATAGCCAAGAAGGCTGGGCTGGGTCCTGAGGTGGCTCGGTTATTATTTGAAAGAGGGATTCAGGATGAGGAAAGTCTCAAGAAGTTTTTAGAACCTTCTTTGGAGGACTTACATGACCCCTATCTGCTCCATGATATGGATAAGGCAGTGGAGCGGATTCGTCAGGCCATTGAAGAAGGGGAGAATATCCTCGTTTACGGTGACTATGATGCGGATGGCATGACTTCAGCTTCGATTGTGAAGGAAAGTTTGGAACAGCTTGGAGCGGAGTGCCGTGTTTACCTGCCAAATCGTTTTACCGATGGCTATGGTCCCAATGCCAGTGTCTATAAATACTTTATCGAGCAAGAGGGAATTTCCTTGATTGTGACGGTGGATAATGGGGTTGCAGGTCACGAAGCAATTGAACTGGCCCAGTCTATGGGAGTGGATGTCATTGTGACCGACCACCATTCCATGCCGGAAACTCTTCCTGATGCCTTTGCGATTGTTCACCCTGAGCATCCGGATGCGGACTATCCTTTCAAATATCTAGCTGGTTGTGGAGTGGCATTCAAGCTAGCTTGCGCTCTTTTAGAAGAAGTGCAAGTGGAATTGCTTGATTTGGTTGCTATCGGAACTATTGCGGATATGGTGAGTCTGACGGATGAAAACCGTATCTTGGTTCAATATGGTCTGGAAATGTTGGGACATACCCAGCGCATCGGTCTGCAAGAAATGCTAGACATGGCTGGGATTGCTGCTAACGAAGTGACAGAAGAAACGGTTGGCTTTCAGCTTGCCCCTCGTTTAAATGCCTTAGGGCGCTTGGACGATCCTAATCCAGCTATTGATTTGTTGACTGGATTTGACGATGAGGAAGCACATGAGATTGCCCTCATGATTCACCAGAAAAACGAAGAGCGCAAGGAAATTGTTCAGTCAATCTATGAAGAAGCTAAGACCATGGTGGATCCTGAGAAGAAGGTCCAGGTTTTGGCCAAGGAAGGCTGGAATCCTGGCGTTCTGGGTATCGTTGCTGGTCGTTTGTTGGAAGAACTAGGGCAGACAGTCATCGTTCTTAATATAGAAGAAGATCGTGCCAAGGGTAGCGCTCGTAGTGTGGAAGCGGTCGATATTTTTGAAGCCTTAGATCCCCATCGCGACCTCTTTATCGCCTTTGGCGGCCATGCTGGTGCAGCTGGAATGACGCTGGAAGTGGAGAAACTCACAGATTTATCTCAGGTTTTGGAAGATTATATCCGTGAAAAAGGCGCAGATGCTAGTGGTAAGAACAAGTTAAATCTAGATGAAGAGCTAGACTTGGAGACGCTTAGCTTGGAAACAGTTAAAAGCTTTGAACGTTTAGCTCCCTTTGGAATGGACAATCAGAAACCTGTTTTTTATATCAAGGATTTTCATGTCGAAAGTGCTAGAACCATGGGAGCAGGCAATGCCCACCTCAAACTAAAAATTTCCAAGGGTGAGGCGAGTTTTGAAGTGGTGGCCTTCGGACAAGGTAGATGGGCGACAGAGTTTGCTCAAACCAAGAATCTAGAATTGGCAGTCACCCTGTCTGTCAATCAATGGAATGGGCAAACTGCCCTCCAGTTGATGATGGTGGATGCTCGTGTGGAGGGTGTTCAACTCTTTAACATTCGTGGGAAGAACGTAGCCCTGCCAGAAGGGGTTCCAGTCTTGGATTTCTCTGGAGAGGTGCCAGATTTAGCGACTAGTGATGCTGTGGTTGTGAAAACCATTCCCGAGGATATTACCTTGCTGAAGACCATTTTTCAGGAACAGCATTTCTCTGCTGTCTATTTCAAAAATGACATCGATAAAGCCTACTATCTGACAGGTTATGGGACTAGAGAACAGTTTGCTAAATTGTACAAGACTATTTACCAGTTCCCAGAGTTTGATATTCGCTACAAGCTCAAAGATTTGGCGGCTTATCTCAATATCCAACAAATCTTGCTGGTCAAGATGATCCAAGTATTTGAGGAACTGGGCTTTGTAACTATCAAAGATGGTGTCATGACAGTCAATAAAGAAGCGCCGAAAAGGGAAATTGCTGAAAGTCAGATTTACCAAAATCTCAAACAAACTGTAAAAAATCAAGAAATGATGGCGCTGGGTACCGTGCAGGAAATGTATGATTTTTTAATGGAGTTATAGATGGAAAGGGACTGAGATGACCTATCTCGGTCTCTTTTTGTCGGATAAATGCTTGATGTGGGAGTGGTTGATAAGACGGTCTTTTGAGTGGTCTACTGATATAAAGATTGGGGAAATGCTTCGTTTTTTATTCTCTTCTATCACTTTATACGATGTCTACTTTTAAACCTTATGTAGTAAAAGTATAAATTTTTGTAACATGACTAAAATATAACTCTAAACTAACTGACATGTAAATCAAGTATGATTTTCTTATCAAGAAAATATAAGGGGAATCTAGTTATGAAAAAAACAGTTACGAAACTGACTCTTGGTTTAACTTCTACCGCTATTTTGGCTACAGTTGGGGCTCAAACGGTTCATGCGAACTCTTACGTTGTTCAAGATGGTGATTCATTTTATGCCATTGCTACTGCCAATGGTATGGATCCTTATGATTTAGCGGCTTTGAATGGAAAAACCATCTTTGATACCATCCACCCAGGAGATGTTCTCCAAGTGAGTGGTTCCGCTCAGGCTAGCTCTACCTACAGTGCTCCAGCTAGTACTGCGAATGTGGTATCAGATACAGAGGATGTTGTCGAAAAGACTCCGACAAACTATGGAAACTCTTATCCTGTTGGTCAGTGTACATGGGGCGTGAAAGAATTGGCGCCTTGGGCTAGCAACTGGTGGGGAAATGCCAACACGTGGGCAATCTACGCGAGTGCTCAAGGCTATAAGACAGGAAGTGTTCCAGTAGTAGGAGCAATCGCCGTTTGGGACGGTGGTGAATATGGACACGTTGCTTATGTAACAGATGTTCAAAGTGAAAACTCTATCCAGGTATTGGAAGCAAACTACAGACGTCAAAAGCAGATTGCAAATTATCGTGGCTTCTTTAATCCACACGAATTTTTAGGAAACGTCACTTATATCTATCCAAACTAAAGATGATAAAAAGATTTAGAATTTCTAAGTCTTTTTTCTTTTTGAAGAAATTTCCTATCGTTAAGCTCCATCTTGGTGGATAATTGCTGAAAAATTTTTAGATTCTGTAGCGAACAGGAAAATCTCGCTTTTGAATGTAGATAAACCATGTCTTTGTAGGAAATAGTTCTCAAGTCGAGAGGTAAAAGCAAGTTTTTTTGAACTAAAAGAGAAATTTAGGGTTCGAGAAAGGTATCTGAAATTAAATTGATTCAAAAAGCCCATATTTTTGATGGTGCAATCCTTCCATTATCTTAGATGAAGCATCCAAAAGAGAAGTCAAAGTTAAAGGATTCGATTCACAGTAGTGACTAATCTCTAGTTAAAAACCGATCTTCATTTTGAAAATAATCAAAAAAATGGTATAATGGTAGGAAAAGATTCGGCTGAGAGTTTGAGAACTTTTAGAATAAGAGGGTAAATTCACCCTATAATCAAGATAAATGAAGTTTCGGAGGAAAAATGAGTAATATTAGTTTAACAACACTAGGTGGTGTACGAGAAAATGGTAAAAATATGTACATCGCTGAAATCGATGGTTCTATTTTTGTTTTGGATGCGGGGCTTAAATACCCTGAAAATGAACAACTAGGTGTTGATGTCGTCATTCCAAATATGGACTACCTTTTTGAAAATAGCGATCGTATCGCAGGGGTCTTTTTGACCCACGGACATGCGGATGCCATTGGTGCCCTGCCTTATCTTTTGGCAGAGGCTAAGGTGCCTGTGTTTGGTTCTGAGTTGACCATTGAGTTGGCCAAACTCTTTGTCAAAGGAAATGATACGGTTAAGAAATTCAATGACTTCCATGTGATTGATGAAGATACGGAGATCGACTTTGGAGGAACTGTGGTTTCCTTCTTCCGTACAACTCACTCTATCCCAGAAAGTTTGGGAATAGTCCTGAAAACAGCTGAAGGTAGCATTGTTTACACAGGCGACTTCAAGTTTGACCAGACAGCTAGTGAATCCTATGCGACGGATTTTGCTCGTTTGGCAGAGATTGGTCGTGATGGTGTTTTGGCGCTCCTCAGTGATTCAGCCAATGCTGATAGCAATATCCAGGTAGCTAGCGAGAGTGAAGTTGGGGATGAAATTACTCAGACCATTGCAGACTGGGAAGGTCGTATCATCGTTGCAGCAGTTGCCAGCAACCTCTCTCGTATCCAGCAGGTTTTTGATGCTGCAGCAGATACAGGTCGCCGAGTTGTTTTGACTGGATTTGATATTGAAAATATCGTCCGCACTGCGATTCGACTCAAAAAATTATCTCTAGCTAATGAAAGTCTCTTGATTAAACCAAAAGAAATGTCTCGTTTTGAAGACCATGAGTTGATTATCCTTGAGACGGGCCGTATGGGTGAACCTATCAATGGACTTCGTAAGATGTCCATTGGTCGCCACCGCTATGTGGAAATCAAAGATGGGGACTTGGTTTATATCGTAACGACTCCATCTATCGCCAAAGAAGCCGTCATGGCGCGTGTTGAAAACATGATCTACCAAGCTGGTGGTGTGGTGAAACTCATTACCCAAAGCTTGCGAGTATCCGGACACGGGAATGCGCGTGATTTGCAGTTGATGATCAATCTTTTGCAACCAAATTACCTCTTCCCTATCCAAGGGGAATACCGTGAGTTGGATGCGCATGCCAAGGCTGCCATGGCAGTTGGGATGTTGCCAGAGCGTATTTTTATCCCGAAAAAGGGAACAACCATGTCCTACGAACACGGGGACTTTGTCCCTGCTGGTGGAGTTTCTGCAGGTGATGTCTTGATTGACGGAAATGCCATCGGAGATGTTGGAAATGTTGTCCTTCGTGACCGTAAAGTCTTGTCAGAGGACGGGATTTTCATCGTTGCCATTACTGTAAATAGACGTGAGAAAAAAATCATCGCCAAGGCTCGAGTTCACACGCGTGGATTTGTTTATCTCAAGAAGAGTCGTGACATTCTCCGTGAAAGTTCAGAATTGATTAACCAAACGGTAGAAGAGTATCTTCAAGGTGATGACTTTGACTGGGCAGATCTCAAAGGCAAGGTTCGTGACAATCTGACCAAGTACCTCTTTGATCAAACCAAGCGTCGTCCAGCAATCTTGCCAGTCGTGATGGAAGCAAAATAATAAGCAGAATACCTACAGAAAAAGTCGAAATTCGGCTTTTTCTTATAGAATAGTAAAAGGAGACAACCATGGCAGTTATGAATATTGAGTATTACTCAGAAGTTTTGGATATGGAGTGGGGCGTTACGGTACTCTATCCAGATGCTAGTCGGGTGATTGAACCAGATTGCACAGATATTCCTGTTCTTTATCTTTTGCATGGAATGTCAGGAAATCAAAATAGCTGGCTCAAACGTACCAATGTCGAACGCTTGTTGCGTGGAACCAATCTCATTGTTATCATGCCCAATACAAATAATGGCTGGTACACAGATACTCAGTATGGCTATAACTACTATACAGCTCTAGCAGAAGAACTCCCCCAAGTCATGAAACGTTTCTTCCCCAATATGACCAGCAAGCGAGAAAAGACCTTCATAGCAGGCCTCTCCATGGGAGGTTATGGTTCCTTCAAACTCGCTCTCGCAACCAATCGTTTTTCTCATGCGGCTAGTTTTTCTGGTGCGCTTAGTTTTCAGGAATTTTCTCCTGAAAGTCAGGATCTGGGGTCACTTGCCTACTGGAGAGGAGTTTTTGGAGAGATTAAAGACTGGACATCTAGTCCTCATTCGCTTGAAAGCATGGCTGCAAAATCCGATAAAATGACCAAACTATGGGTTTGGTGTGGGGAGCAAGACTATCTCTACTCTGCCAATAACCTCGCAGTGAAAAACCTCAAAAATCTTGGTTTTGAGGTGACCTATAGTCATAGTCCAGGTAAGCACGAGTGGTACTACTGGGAAAAACAATTGGAACGTTTTTTGGCTACTCTACCAATTGACTTTGTCTTGGAAGAACGCTTATCTTAGTTTTAGGTTTCTTTCAGCTTTCTTCAGTAAAATAGAGAATCTATCTTGATCAAGGAGAATGTGATTTCGAGATAGGTTCTTATTTTTATGAAAGGTGGGGCGTCATGTTCTGGATTATTCGATTATTGTTCCGATTTCTTTTGGGAATTTGGCGTTTCTTCTGGCGTCTGGTTTGGACTGTGGTCATTCTACTGCTCATTGCCTTTGGAGTGGTTTGGTATCTGACAGGTGATTTTCATTCTGCGGTCAATCAGGTTGAAAAAATGAGCAAGATTGGTCAAGGTGGCTGGAATCAATGGAGGGAGACGGGAACGCTGGAAGTCTTGTCTCAGACAGACAGTCACCAACATGCAGAAGGCAAGTGGGCTCAAGCCTCAGCTCGCATCTATATTGAGCCTCAAATGGATGAGACCTTCCAAGGCGCCTATGCAGAAGCCATAAAAAACTGGAATCAAACGGGAGCTTTTACCTTTGAGGTGGTTGCGGATCCTAGTCAGGCAGATATTGTGGCAAGTGAGATGAATGATGGCTCGACCGCTGTAGCAGGTCAAGCCGAGAGTCAAACCAATTTGTTAACCAAACAATTTATATCTGTAACGGTTCGCCTGAATCACTATTATCTATCCAATCCAAACTATGGTTATTCTTATGACAGAATCGTGCACACGGCGGAGCACGAGCTGGGGCATGCCATCGGTTTGGATCATACCAACGAGACTTCTGTCATGCAGCCAGCAGGTTCCTATTATGGGATTCAGCCTCAGGATGTGACAGCTGTTCAAGAACTCTATTCCAGTAGCGACTAGATGAAGTCGGTGCAATCTGAAAAGAAATCAAAGCTCCTCCAACAAGTGATTGGTGGGGCTTTTTGTTCGTCCTGTCACGGCCTTTTTGCTATAATGGAACTATGAATAACTTGATCAAATCAAAACTAGAGCTCTTGCCGACCAGCCCTGGTTGTTACATTCACAAAGATAAAAACGGCACTATCATTTATGTAGGAAAGGCTAAAAATCTGCGCAACCGTGTGCGCTCCTATTTCCGTGGCAGTCATGATACCAAGACAGAAGCTCTGGTATCTGAGATTGTGGATTTTGAATTTATCGTCACTGAGTCCAATATTGAGGCGCTTCTCCTAGAAATCAACCTCATCAAGGAAAATAAGCCCAAGTACAATATCATGCTCAAGGATGACAAGTCCTATCCCTTCATCAAAATCACCAATGAGCGTTATCCTCGCTTGATTATCACCCGTCAGGTCAAAAAGGATGGAGGTCTTTATTTTGGACCTTATCCTGATGTGGGGGCAGCCAATGAAATCAAGCGACTACTGGACCGGATTTTTCCTTTTCGGAAATGTACCAACCCGCCTTCAAAGGTTTGTTTTTACTACCATATTGGCCAGTGTATGGCACATACCATCTGTAAAAAAGATGAGTCCTATTTTAAGTCCATGGCTCAGGAGGTTTCTGATTTCCTAAAAGGGCAGGATGATAAAATCATCGATGATCTCAAGGGGAAAATGGCTGCGGCAGCTCAGACCATGGAATTTGAACGTGCGGCGGAATACCGTGACCTGATTCAGGCTATTGGAACACTTCGGACCAAGCAACGGGTTATGGCAAAGGATCTCCAAAATCGGGATGTCTTTGGCTACTATGTGGACAAGGGTTGGATGTGTGTCCAGGTTTTCTTTGTTCGTCAAGGCAAGCTCATTGAGAGGGATGTCAATCTCTTCCCCTACTACAATGATCCGGATGAGGACTTCTTGACCTATGTGGGACAATTCTATCAAGAAAAATCTCACCTGGTTCCCAATGAGGTGCTGATTCCGCAGGATATCGATGAAGAAGCCGTTAAGGCTTTGGTGGATACCAAGATTTTCAAGCCCCAACGTGGAGAGAAAAAACAACTGGTCAATCTAGCCATCAAAAATGCCCGTGTTAGTCTGGAGCAGAAGTTCAATCTGCTAGAAAAATCAGTCGAAAAGACCCAAGGAGCTATTGAAAATCTGGGACGCTTGCTCCAAATCCCGACCCCAGTCCGTATCGAGTCCTTTGATAACTCTAATATCATGGGAACCAGTCCTGTTTCAGCTATGGTGGTCTTTGTCAATGGCAAACCGAGTAAAAAAGACTACCGAAAGTACAAGATAAAAACGGTTGTTGGCCCAGATGACTATGCTAGTATGCGAGAGGTTATTCGCAGACGTTATGGCCGAGTTCAACGTGATGGTTTAACCCCGCCAGATTTGATTGTGATTGATGGGGGACAAGGTCAAGTCAATATCGCAAAGCAAGTCATCCAAGAAGAGCTAGGTTTGGATATCCCAATTGCAGGTCTGCAAAAGAATGACAAGCACCAAACCCATGAACTGCTCTTTGGAGATCCACTGGAAGTGGTGGAGTTGTCTCGCAATTCTCAAGAATTCTTTCTCCTCCAACGCATCCAGGATGAGGTGCACCGCTTTGCTATCACCTTCCACCGCCAACTGCGCTCAAAAAATTCCTTTTCTTCACAACTGGATGGGATTGACGGTCTGGGACCTAAACGCAAACAGAATCTCATGAAGCATTTTAAATCTCTCACTAAAATCAAGGAAGCTAGTGTGGATGAAATTGTCGAAGTGGGTGTGACAAGAGCAGTCGCAGAAGATGTGAAAAGAAAGTTGAACCCTCAGGAAGAAGTGGAATTGGCTCAAGTGGCGGAAGAAAGAGTGGACTACCAAACAAAAGGAGATTATGATGAACCATAAAATCGCAATTTTATCAGATATTCATGGAAATGTGACTGCCTTAGAAGCAGTGATTGCAGATGCTAAAGCACAAGGAGTCAGTGAATACTGGCTCATGGGAGACATTTTCCTCCCTGGTCCAGGTGCAAATGACTTGGTCGCTCTGTTAAAGGAACTTTCTATCACTACAAGTGTTCGAGGCAATTGGGATGATTGTGTCCTTGAGGCTTTAGATGGGCAATATGGCTTGGAAGACCCACAGGAAGTCCAGCTCTTGCGTATGACGCAGTATTTGATGGAGCGAATGGATCCTGCAACGATTGACTGGCTACGAAGCTTACCTATGCTAGAAAAGAGAGAAGTTGACGGACTGCGTTTTTCTCTTTCTCATAATTTGCCAAATAAGAACTATGGTGGTGACTTGCTAGTTGAGAATGATACAGAGAAATTTGACCAACTCCTAGATGATGAAGTTGATGTGGCAGTCTATGGTCATGTTCACAAGCAGTTGCTTCGTTATGGCAGTCAAGGGCAACAAATCATCAATCCAGGGTCGATTGGCATGCCCTATTTTAATTGGGAGGCGTTAAAAAATCACCGTGCTCAGTATGCTGTGATAGAAGTAGAATATGGGGAATTAGTAAACATTCTATTCCGAAAAGTTGCTTATGACTATGAAGCAGAGTTAGAATTGGCCAAGTCCAAGGGGCTTCCTTTTATCGAAATGTATGAAGAACTACGCCGAGATGACAACTATCGGGGGCACAATCTAGAACTCTTAGCTAGTTTAATTGAAAAGCATGGGTATGCAGAAGATGTGAAGGATTATTTTGATTTTTTGTAAAAGTTGATTTAACTAACAAATACTAAATAAAACGATTGGCTTGGCCAATCGTTTTATTAACTTGAGGCTGATAACCTTATCCAAGTTTTGATTTTTTAAACCTCTGTTTGAATGAAATAGGTAATTTCTGCGTTTTTTATTTATTCAAAATATATGAATAATGATTAGTTGGGGTAGCATTCGATTTATAGTTCGAGACAGATATAAACTGTTGATATATGGACCAAAGGACCGGATTTAAGTTTTTGTAATTTCACAGAAAATATTTGACAATGAAATTATTTTATTATAAAATGTAATTAATTATAAAATATTAAGGAGAAAGTCATGAAAAAAATTCTTACTTCTAGCTTATTACTTTTATCAGTTGTAACTTTAGCAGCGTGTTCTGGAAATAATTCTAGTAACTCAGCTACCAAAGAATCAACTGCTAAAGAAACATCCTCTTCAAAAAATGAAACTTCGAAATCTGAGACTTCAAAATCTGAAACTTCAAATAACGAAGCTTCAAAGAAAGATTCTTCAACAACATCTGATTTTACTCTTTTGACTGATGAAGAAATTGACAAAGCTAAAACAATTGGAGATATGAAGACTCTCTATGGTAAGTTGATTGATAGTTACAAGAAATATGTAAAAGAAGTTGAAGATAAAATCCCAGCTGATCAAAAAGAAAGCTATAAGGATCAAGTTGAACCAGCTCTCGAAGCGATGGAATCTTCAAGAACTGCTTTTAACGAAGGACTTTCAAGTGCTGGCTCTGATGACACAGCTATGCCAGAAGAAGCGCGTACTCCATTTCTTCAACAGTTGAAGACTGCACGTGATTCGTTAAAACAAGCTCTCAAAGGAGCTAGCAGTTTTGTTGCTGAATAGTGACAAAAAATAGGCAGACGAAGATTCGTCTGCTTTTTTGAAAGCCGTTATCTCCTCATAGAAGATAGATAAGAAAAATAAAGTGTCAATACTGCATTGTGGCTTCTCCATTTTAATAATCTCCGTGAGGAGTAACCAACAAATACTAAATAAAACGATTGGCTTAGCCAATCGTTTTATTATTTCAATTCAGATTGATCTGGAAGGTAGGAACCACCTAGATAAGTGTTGCTGAGTTTTTCAAGGGTTCCATCTTGATAGAGTTCTTTGAGAACTTTATCGAACTGTTCTTTGAACTCTTTTTGGTCGCTCGAGAAAATAATATAGTTGTTAGGATTGTCAGCAGAAGGTAGATCGACGACAGATAAATCTAAGCCACGATCTTTGATAATTTTTTGAACAGAAACTTTGTCAAAAACAAGGAAATCAAATTCACCGTTAGCAAGGTCAAGGATTCGTTTGCCAATATCCTCTCCAGAAAATTGGATAGTTGCAGGGTTATCCGGGTGTTTCTGATTCCAGTTAGTAATAAATTGGGCATTGGAAGTTCCAGTATCCTCTTGGGTTGTTTTGCCAGCAATTTGGTCAAGAGAAGTCAAAGGATTTTTCTTGGTGCTGACAAGGACGAGGGGGTTGTTTGAAATTGGAAGTGAGTAGAGGTATTTCTCTTCTCTTTCTTTTGTGTAACTCAAGTTATTGGCTGCAGCCTGATAGTGACCAGAATCGAGACCTGGGAAGATGCTTTCCCAGGCAGTTCTTTGAAACTGAATCTCATAATCATTCAGTTTTTCGTCAACTGCTTTCAAAACTTCTATATCTAAGCCTGTCAGATTTCCGTTTTCTTCGTAGTCAAATGGTGGTACATCTCCAGCTGTAGCTACGACGATTGTCTTTGGAGATGTTGTTTCTTTTGTTGTTGCTCGGTTCCCGCAGGCAATCAAAAATGGGATGATGAGTAGTAAAAGGCCAATTTTTTTCATAATGTCTCCTTTCAAATGTAAATTACTTATCAGTCTATCAAAAACTGTTTTATTGAACCAATATATATTTTTTATGTCTACGATAAAAAATCTTAATCATAAAAAATCTCTGCAAGCTCTTTCAAATTATGGTAGAATGGATGCAGTAGAATTAGAAAAGGAAATCGATTATGAAATTTCTTGATTAAATAAAAAACGTCATGCAACTAAGCATTTTATTGATAAACCGGTAGATCCCAAAGATGTGCGTACGGCTATCGAAATCGCAACCTTGGCCCCAAGTGCCCACAACAGCCAGCCATGGAAGTTTGTGGTTGTTCGTGAGAAAAATGCTGAATTGGCAAAATTGGCTTATGGTTCGAACTTTGAGCAGGTATCAGCAGCACCTGTAACCATTGCCCTATTTACAGATACAGACCTGGCTAAACGTGCCCGTAAGATTGCCCGAGTTGGCGGCGCTAATAACTTTTCTGAAGAGCAACTTCAATATTTTATGAAGAATTTGCCTGCTGAGTTTGCGCGTTACAGTGAACAACAGGTCAGCGACTACCTAGCACTCAATGCAGGTTTGGTTGCCATGAACTTGGTTTTGGCTCTTACAGACCAAGGAATCGGTTCTAACATTATCCTTGGATTTGACAAATCAAAAGCCAACGAAGTTTTGGATATCGAAGACCGTTTCCGTCCAGAACTCTTGATTACGGTAGGTTACACAGACGAAAAATTGGAACCAAGCTACCGCTTGCCAGTGGATGAAATTATCGAAAAAAGATAGAAAGAAGAAAAAATGACAGCAATTGATTTTACAGCAGAAGTAGAAAAACGTAAAGAAGACCTCTTGACTGACTTGTTTAGCCTTTTGGAAATCAACTCCGAACGTGACGATAGCAAGGCCGATGCTGAGCATCCATTTGGACCTGGGCCAGTAAAAGCCTTGGAAAAATTCCTTGAAATCGCAGACCGTGATGGCTATCCAACTAAAAATGTCGATAACTATGCTGGACATTTCGAATTTGGTCATGGAGAAGAAGTTCTCGGAATCTTTGCCCATATGGACGTAGTACCAGCTGGTAGCGGTTGGGATACAGACCCTTATACACCAACTATCAAAGACGGTCGTCTCTATGCGCGTGGAGCTTCAGACGACAAGGGGCCTACAACAGCTTGTTACTATGGTTTGAAAATCATCAAAGAATTGGGCCTTCCAACTTCTAAGAAAGTTCGTTTCATCGTCGGAACAGACGAAGAATCAGGCTGGGCAGACATGGACTACTACTTTGAGCACGTAGGACTTGCGAAACCAGACTTTGGTTTCTCTCCAGACGCTGAATTCCCTATCATCAATGGTGAAAAAGGAAATATCACGGAATACCTCCATTTTGTAGGTGAAAATACAGGTGCGGCTCGTCTTCACAGCTTCACAGGTGGATTGCGTGAAAACATGGTACCTGAATCGGCAACAGCAGTCGTTTCAGGTGACTTGGCTGACTTGCAAGCTAAACTAGATGCCTTTGTTGCAGAACACAAACTCAGAGGAGAAATTCAAGAAGAGAACGGTCGGTACAAGGTGACTGTAATTGGTAAATCAGCTCATGGTGCTATGCCTGCATCAGGTGTCAATGGTGCGACCTACCTTGCCCTTTTCCTCAGTCAGTTTGACTTTGCAGGACCTGCAAAAGACTACCTCGACATCGCTGGTAAGATTCTCTTGAACGACCATGAGGGTACAAATCTCAAGGTTGCTCATGTGGATGAAAAGATGGGTGCCCTTTCTATGAATGCCGGTGTCTTCCGCTTTGATGCAACAAGTGCTGACAATACCATTGCTCTTAACTTCCGTTATCCAAAAGGAACAAGCCCAGAGCAAATCAAGTCAGTTCTTGAAAACTTGCCAGTTGCTTCTGTTAGCCTTTCTGAACACGGTCACACCCCTCACTATGTGCCAATGGAAGATCCGCTTGTGCAAACCTTGTTGAATGTCTATGAAAAACAAACTGGTCTCCAAGGTCACGAGCAAGTCATTGGTGGTGGAACCTTTGGTCGCTTGCTGGAACGTGGAGTTGCCTACGGTGCCATGTTCCCGGACTCAATCGATACCATGCACCAAGCCAACGAATTTATCGCCTTGGACGATCTCTTCCGAGCAGCAGCAATCTATGCCGAAGCTATTTATGAATTGATCAAATAAAACGATAGAAGTCTGAGATGTTATGCTTGGACTTCTTTTTGGAGGGAAAACAGATGTCTCAAATCGAAAGAATCGAGCAAGCCATTATGGCAGATCCACAGAATACCAGCTATACAGAACGCGGAATCGAACCTCTCTTTGCGGCGCCAAAAACTGCTCGCATCAATATTGTCGGTCAGGCTCCTGGGCTTAAAACGCAAGAAGCTGGGATTTATTGGAAGGATAAGAGTGGCGATCGCTTGCGTGAGTGGCTAGGTGTGGATGAAGACACCTTTTACCATTCAGGTTATTTTGCAGTTCTGCCCATGGACTTTTATTTCCCAGGACATGGAAAATCGGGCGACCTTCCCCCCCGTAAAGGCTTTGCCGAAAAATGGCACCCACAACTCTTGCAAGAGTTGCCCGATATCCAATTAACTCTCTTGATTGGGCAATATGCCCAAGCTTACTATTTACAGGAGAAAGTCAGTGGCAAGGTGACAGAGCGGGTGCAACACTACAAAGACTATTTACCAGAATTTTTCCCTCTGGTGCACCCGTCACCACGAAATCAAATCTGGATGGCTAAGAATCCTTGGTTTGAGTCAGAAGTGGTGCCAGAGTTGAAAAAAAGAATTAAAACCATTTTAGGAGAAAAAGAATGAAAGAAATAGCCTTCGATGCATTTTACCAGCTTTATCAAAATGAGCAACTTTTTCTAGTGGACGTGAGAGAAGTAGAAGAGTTCGAGACGCTTCATTTAGAAGGTGCTCAGAACCTACCACTTAGTCAATTAGCTGATATCTATGATCAATTGGACAAGGACCAGTTGCATTATGTCATTTGCAAATCTGGGATGAGGTCAGCGCGTGCTTGTCAATTTCTAGCTGAACAGGGTTATGACGTTGTCAATGTCCAAGGTGGAATGACAGCCTTTGAAAATCTTTAAAGCTATATAGCGATAGAACCTAATTTTCCCTTGCTCGGTTCCAACTGAGTGAGGGATTTTGTTTTTAGATAATTCTTATTTTTTAAAATATTGAAAACATTCAATGATTAATTTTGGATACTTTTTTCAGAGTCTTAATCATGGTATACTAGGTCAGTATTTTAGAAATATGAAGGAGATTTTTATGACTAAAAAAGGTGCCCTAACAGGCTTACTCCTGTTTGGAATATTTTTTGGTGCGGGAAACTTGATTTTTCCACCTTCTCTAGGTGCCCTATCTGGAGAACAATTTCTTCCTGCCATCGCAGGTTTTGTCTTTTCAGGTGTCGGTATTGCCGTCTTGACACTTATTATTGGAACGCTAAACCCGAAAGGATACATTCACGAGATTTCTAAGAAAATCTCACCTTGGTTTGCGACGCTTTATCTTGCTGTTCTCTATCTATCGATTGGTCCCTTCTTTGCCATTCCGCGTACAGCCACAACAGCTTATGAAGTTGGGATTAGCCCCCTCTTGTCGGATGCCAATAAAGGTCTTGGCTTGATTGTTTTTACTGTGCTTTACTTTGCAGCGGCTTATTTGATTTCGCTCAATCCATCAAAAATCTTGGATCGAATCGGACGCATCTTAACGCCAGTCTTTGCTTTGTTGATCGTTATCTTGGTTGTACTAGGTGCCTTCAAATATGGTGGAACAAGCCCTCAAGCAGCTTCAGCTGCTTATCAAGCTTCTGCCTTTGGTACAGGATTCCTGGAAGGTTATAACACCTTGGATGCCCTTGCCTCAGTGGCTTTTAGTGTGATTGCTGTTCAAACCTTGAAACAACTTGGATTCTCCAGTAAGAAAGAATACATTTCAACTATTTGGGTGGTTGGTATCGTTGTAGCTCTTGCCTTTAGCGCTCTTTACATTGGTTTAGGATTCCTTGGAAATCACTTCCCAGTACCAGCAGAAGTGATGAAGGGTGGAACACCAGGTGTTTATATCTTGTCGCAAGCAACTCAGGAAATCTTTGGTTCAACAGCTCAACTCTTCCTTGCTGTTATGGTAACTGTAACCTGCTTCACAACGACAGTTGGATTGATTGTGTCGACAGCAGAGTTCTTTAACGGACGTTTCCCACAAATCAGCTACAAGGCCTATGCAACTGCCTTTACCTTGATTGGATTTGCTATTGCAAATCTTGGTCTTGATGCGATCATTAAGTACTCAGTGCCAGTACTGGTAATCTTGTACCCAATCACCATCGCCATTGTGATGATCGTGATTGTGAATAAGTTTGTCGCCCTATCAAAACCGGGCATGCAGTTAACCATTGGGCTTGTTACAGCTATTGCGCTTGCAAGTGTCCTTGGAAGTTCCTTTAAAATTGAGTTTCTAGAACATCTGATTAATTCCCTTCCGTTTGCGTCAGCCTCTCTTCCATGGCTAGTGCCAGCTATTATCGGAATCTTGCTTTCATTGGTTCTACCAAACAAACAAGAGAGTGATGTTTTTGAGATGGAATAAAAAAAAATTCTTGGTCATTGACCAAGAATTTTTTGTATGAACACGACTCATTAGTTGGTTTGTTCGGTATAACCAGCTTCTTTAAGCATTTTTTTCGAAGCAGCAAAGCTTACACGGTTTCCAATACCAGAGTATTCGTTCGGCATTGCTTTTTTCAATTCGTCGAGACTTGCGACAGTCATGTCAACTTCGATGTTTTGGATAACTTTTTCGTCTTGAATTTCAACTTTTTGTGTAACCCCTTTGACCCCTTCATAACCTTTATAAGTATCGTTAACAATTTCCTTAATACCTTGCGCGGTATTATTAAGTTTTTCAGGGTCAAATACATTATGAACAGTTTGTTTTACAACGTCATCTCCCTTTACAGTATACGTCAAGGTAGAATGAATTCCAGGTTTGCTATTGTGGACAAATGTGTGGGTTTCTGTCTCATCTTCCTTTTCAGATGATTGTTGGCTGCTTTGTTTGGTCTCGCTTGACTGAGTTGTTTTATCTTCTTTGGTACTGCTGCTAGAAGGTGTTGATGCTTGTTTGGAGCATCCGAGCAGGAGGACAAGTGAAGCCACTAGGGCTAGTGAAGTTTTAACATAAGTTTTCATAGAATTTCCTTTCATAATCAAAGTATTTTGTATTATAACATGATTCTACTTCAAAATCAACTAGGCTTACCCTTTCATCTGAACTGACATGATAATGAACAGAAACTAGTCTGACGATTAAAGTTTTGTCTCTATCTGTTTCAAATATCTTTTATCGTATGGCTTTATAAGGGTGGGAAGTTTTAAATGCACTTTTTATGGGATTTGGAGGAATCTATTGGACTCATCAGTTAGGAATATAGTAAAATACCCCAAGAGTTAGAGTTGTGTCTAACTTTTGGGGTGGACCTACACTAGTCTATATGAAATTTTGGGAGATTAGTTCGTCTTTTCTGTGAATCCCATTTTTTCCAGTGCTTTTTTAGAGTTTGAGAAACTGACACGATTGCCGATACCAGAATATTCTTCAGGAAGTGCTTTTCTAAGTTCGCTAATGCTTGCAACTGAGAAGTCAACTTCTAGATTTTGAACAACTTTTCCATCTTTGATTTCAATCGTTTGTTTAACACCTTTGAGTCCATTATAACCTTTGTACTTTTCTTCAATAAAACTCTTGACATCTTCTGGAGTTGCACCAAGGATTTCAGGATCAGCAACATTTTGAGCGGTTTGCATGATAACATTGTTCCCCTCTACAGTATAAACCAAGGTAGAAGTGATTCCAGAATTATTTTTGTTTACAAAGGTATGTGTTTTAGTTGTTTCTTTCTTTTCAGATGATTGTTCAGTGCTTTGTTTAGTCTCGCTTGACTGAGTTGTTGTGTCTTCTTTAGAACTGCTGTTTACAGGTGTTGATGCTTGTTTGGAACATCCGAGCAGGAGAACAAGTGAAGCCACAAGGGCTAGTGATGCTTTAAAGTATGATTTCATATTTGTTACTTTCCTTTCATAATCAAAGTATTTGTATTATAACATGGATCTATAGTGAAAGCAACTAAACACAGTTTTTCTCCTTTTGAGAAGGAGTCTGACTAGAAAAATGTTATAATGGTAGGAAAGAGGTGAAGAAATGAATCAGACTATAAACTATATCAAAGAACTAACCGCTATTGCATCTCCAACAGGCTTTACTCGTGAGATCTCAGACTATCTAGTCCATACTTTAGAGAAACTTGGTTACCAGCCGGTTCGTACAGCTAAGGGCGGTGTCAATGTGACCATTAAAGGTCAAAATGATGACCAACACCGCTATGTGACTGCCCATGTGGATACGCTGGGTGCTATTGTTCGTGCAGTCAAACCAGATGGTCGTCTCAAATTAGATCGTATCGGTGGTTTCCCTTGGAACATGATTGAAGGGGAGAACTGTACGGTTCATGTGGCTAGCACAGGTAAAAAGGTATCTGGGAGCATCCTCATCCACCAGACTTCTTGTCATGTCTACAAGGATGCAGGAACTGCAGAACGTACGCAGGACAATATGGAAGTGCGTTTGGACGAAAAAGTGACCAATGAAAAGGAAACGCGCGCCTTGGGTATTGAGGTCGGTGATTTTATCAGCTTTGATCCACGTACTGTCGTGACAGAGACTGGTTTTATCAAGTCCCGTCACTTGGACGACAAAGTCAGCGCAGCAATTTTGCTCAATCTTCTTCGTGTTTATAAGGAAGAGGGAATTGAGTTGCCAGTAACAACTCATTTTGCCTTTTCAGTCTTTGAAGAGGTTGGTCACGGTGCAAACTCCAATATTCCAGCTCAGGTAGTGGAATATCTAGCTGTGGATATGGGAGCTATGGGCGATGACCAGCAGACGAATGAATATACAGTGTCTATCTGTGTCAAGGACGCTTCAGGTCCCTATCACTATGACTTCCGTCAACATTTAGTGGCTTTGGCAAAGGAGCAAGATATTCCATTTAAGCTCGACATTTATCCATTTTACGGTTCGGATGCTTCAGCGGCTATGTCTGCAGGAGCAGAGGTCAAACATGCCCTCCTTGGAGCTGGTATTGAGTCCAGTCACTCTTACGAACGAACACACATTGATTCAGTAGTGGCGACTGAGCGTATGGTCGACGCTTATCTCAAGAGTGCATTGGTAGACTAATATGTGCTTGATTTGTCAAAGAATTGAATGGATCAAGGCAGGGGAAAATCCCTACTTTGTAAAAGAACTAGAAACAGGCTATGTTGTCATTGGAGACCACCAATACTTTAAGGGCTATACCTTATTTTTAGCAAAAGAGCATGTCACAGAACTCCACCATATGGAGACTTCTGAAAAATTGCGTTTTCTAGAGGAAATGAGTTTGGTCCAAGAAGCTGTTGCCAAAACGTTTAAAGCTGAAAAGATGAACATCGAACTTCTAGGAAATGGAGATGCCCATGCTCACTGGCACCTCTTTCCAAGACGGTCAGGTGATATGAAGGGGCATGGGCTTAATGGCCGTGGCCCAGTCTGGTGGGTACCCTGGGAAGAAATGGCGGCAGAAGATTGCCAAGTGAAATCCCATGAGTTGGAACAAATGATTAAAGCCTTATCCGATGAATTAGAGAAGTACATGGTCTAAGAGAGAAAGAAAAGAGGAAGAAAAAATGAAAAAAAGCTACATCGTTTTATCTGGTTTGCTGGCAGTAACCCTAGCAGCATGTTCTCAAGAAAAACCTAAAAATGAAGAAAATACTCAAAAAACGGAACAAACTAGTCAACCTGAAGGAACTGTAGGGAACAAATCCCAAGCCTCTAGTCAGAAGAAGGCAGAAGTTGTCAATAAGGGAGACTATTATAGTATTCAAGGGAAGTACGATGAAATCGTCATAGCTAATAAGCACTATCCTTTGTCAAAAGACTATAATCCAGGAGAAAATCCAACAGCTAAAGCAGAGTTGCTGAAGCTCATTGCAGCAATGCAAGCAGCTGGCTACCCAATCAGTGATCACTACAGTGGTTTTAGAAGTTATGAAACTCAAACCAAACTTTATCAAGACTATGTGAATCAAGACGGTAAGGAAGCAGCAGATCGCTACTCGGCTCGCCCAGGTTATAGTGAACACCAAACAGGTCTTGCTTTTGATTTGATTGGGACTAATGGAGAATTGGTGACAGAGGGGAAGGCGGCTCAGTGGCTCTTGGATCATGCGGCTGACTATGGCTTTGTTGTTCGCTATCTCAAAGGCAAGGAAAAAGAGACTGGCTATATGGCAGAAGAATGGCATCTTCGCTACGTCGGAAAAGAAGCCAAAGAAATTGCTGCTAGCGGTCTCAGTTTGGAAGAGTACTATGGCTTTGAAGGTGGCGATTACGTCGATTAAAAAAGTGATTTTTCTCTTGCATTTTTAGATAAATAGTGTATAATAGAAAGGTATGTGTAAAGCATACTTGTGGGAGGTAAAAATCTCTAATTACCGCCAAAACCACAAAGGAGGATTTAAAAATGGCTAAAAAAGTCGAAAAACTTGTAAAATTGCAAATCCCTGCTGGTAAAGCTACACCAGCTCCACCAGTTGGACCTGCTCTTGGTCAAGCTGGTATCAACATCATGGGATTCACAAAAGAGTTCAACGCTCGTACAGCTGACCAAGCTGGTATGATCATTCCAGTTGTTATCTCAGTATACGAAGACAAATCATTTACTTTCGTTACAAAAACACCACCAGCTGCTGTTCTTTTGAAAAAAGCTGCAGGTGTTGAAAAAGGATCAGGTACACCTAACAAAACTAAAGTTGCTACAGTTACTCGTGCACAAGTACAAGAAATTGCAGAAACTAAGATGCCAGATTTGAACGCAGCAAACATTGAGTCTGCAATGCGTATGATCGAAGGTACTGCTCGTTCTATGGGATTCACTGTTGTTGACTAATCAATAACACCCCCAATATAACCCGCAAGACTTCATCATTTCGAGAAGTGACGTGGGAGATGAAAATCGATTGAACCACTTACAAGGAGAATAGAAAATGGCTAAAAAAAGCAAACAACTTCGTGCTGCTCTTGAGAAAATCGACAGCACAAAAGCATACAGTGTAGAAGAAGCTGTAGCACTTGCAAAAGAAACTAACTTTGCAAAATTTGACGCAACTGTAGAAGTTGCTTACAACTTGAACATCGACGTTAAAAAAGCTGACCAACAAATCCGTGGCGCAATGGTATTGCCAAACGGTACAGGTAAAACTTCACGCGTTCTTGTTTTCGCACGTGGTGCAAAAGCTGAAGAAGCAAAAGCTGCTGGTGCAGACTTTGTTGGTGAAGATGACCTTGTTGCAAAAATCAACGACGGTTGGTTGGACTTCGACGTAGTTATCGCTACACCTGACATGATGGCTCTTGTTGGACGTCTTGGACGTGTCCTTGGACCACGTAACTTGATGCCAAACCCTAAAACTGGTACTGTAACAATGGATGTTGCTAAAGCAGTTGAAGAGTCTAAAGGTGGTAAAATTACTTACCGTGCAGACCGTGCAGGTAACGTTCAAGCAATCATCGGTAAAGTATCATTTGAAGCTGAAAAATTGGTTGAAAACTTCAAAGCTTTCAACGAAACAATCCAAAAAGCAAAACCAGCTACAGCTAAAGGAACTTACGTAACAAACTTGACTATCACAACTACTCAAGGTGTTGGTATCAAGGTTGACGTAAACTCACTTTAATTAACAGATTTTTAAAAACGAGTACGAATGTGCTCGTTTTTTTGATGATAAGTTCACACCAGGGAAAATAACTCCATTAATAGCCTGATGGAGCAATAGAATAGTGCTTTTCCTCTTCTTCTTTCACAAAAAATGTGGTATAATAGAGAGTAAAAACTTTGAAAGAAAGAAAAAGATGAATTTAAAAGATTATATCGCAACGATTGAAAATTATCCTAAGGAAGGTATTACCTTCCGTGATATTAGCCCTTTGATGGCAGATGGAAACGCTTATAGCTACGCTGTTCGTGAAATCGTTCAGTATGCAACAGACAAGAAGATCGACATGATTGTGGGTCCAGAGGCTCGTGGATTTATTGTTGGTTGCCCAGTTGCTTTTGAGTTGGGAATTGGTTTTGCACCTGTTCGTAAGCCAGGAAAATTGCCACGTGAAGTCATTTCTGCTGATTATGAGAAAGAGTACGGTATTGATACCTTGACCATGCATGCTGATGCGATTAAGCCAGGTCAACGTGTTCTCATCGTAGATGATCTCTTGGCAACAGGTGGAACTGTCAAGGCAACGATTGAGATGATTGAAAGACTTGGTGGAGTTGTAGCCGGTTGTGCTTTCTTGATTGAGTTGGATGAGCTTAAAGGCCGTGAAAAAATCGGAGACTACGATTACAAGGTACTTATGCATTATTAATGAAAAACAGTCCTTGGGGCTGTTTTCTCTTCATCTGCTATATAAATTAACTATAGCTAGTTAGAGAAAAACTATAATTGAAAACTATATCTTCATACAGTATAATAAAGGGAAGAAGTATTTGGAGGTTTTTACTTTCAAACAGACAACATCATTCCCGAAATAGAGAACTGTTAGGAGGGTATTATGCCGATTCGAATTGATAAGAAATTACCAGCTGTGGAGATTTTAAGGACAGAAAATATCTTTGTTATGGATGACCAAAGGGCCGCTCATCAGGATATTCGCCCCTTAAAGATTTTGATTTTAAATCTCATGCCTCAAAAGATGGTAACAGAAACGCAACTCTTGCGACATTTGGCTAATACCCCTTTGCAATTAGATATTGATTTCTTATATATGGAAACACATCGTTCCAAGACAACCCGGGCTGAACATATGGAAACCTTCTATAAGACCTTTCCAGAGGTCAAGGATGACTTTTTTGATGGAATGATTATCACAGGAGCACCAGTGGAGCATTTGCCTTTTGAGGAGGTAGATTACTGGGAAGAATTCAAGCAGGTCATCGAATGGTCCAAGACGCATGTTTTTTCAACCCTCCATATCTGTTGGGGAGCACAAGCAGGTCTTTATGTTCGCTATGGCGTTGAAAAGCACCAGATGGATCGGAAACTATCAGGTATTTACCCACAGGACACCTTGAAAGAAGGGCACCTTCTTTTTAGAGGTTTTGATGATCGCTATGTAGCTCCTCATTCTCGTCATACTGAGATTTTAAAAGAAGAAATCTTAAACAAGACCAATCTGGAGATTCTGTCAGAAGGTCCTGAGGTTGGGGTTTCTATCCTAGCTAGTCGAGATTTGCGTGAGATTTATAGTTTTGGTCATTTGGAGTACGATCGTGACACTTTGGCAAGAGAGTATTTTCGTGATTATGAGGCGGGACTCGAACCTCATATCCCAGAGAACTACTTTAAAAATGATGATGTAAATGAGACGCCCTGTCTCTGTTGGTCTTCATCAGCTGCCCTCTTTTTCAGCAATTGGGTGAACTATGCAGTTTATCAAGAAACCCCTTTTGACTGGAGAAAGGTAGAGGATGATGCGGCTGCATTTGGATATCTATAAGAGGAATTATGACATATTTTGACGCTTTTAAATCAGGGAACTTGGTTTTGCCAAGTGCCCTGCTCTTGCATTTTAAGGAACTCTTTCCTTCCAGCGAAGATTTTCTGGTCTGGCAATTTTTCTATTTACAAAATACCACAGCCCTAGGAGATGTTTCGCCTAGTCAGATTGCTGAAATCATTGGGAAAGAGGTGGCAGATGTCAACCAATCTATTTCGAATTTGACTGAAAATGGTTTGCTACAATATCGGACCATTGAACTAAATGGGGAAATTGAGCTGATTTTTGATGCTAGTTTGGCTTTTGAACGCTTGGATAGCTTGCTAGACAACCAAACTCCAGCTACAACTGCCCCAAATCCGCAGAATCAGTTGAAGGATCTGGTTGAAACTTTTCAGCAGGAATTGGGACGCTTATTAACACCATTTGAAATCGAGGATCTTTCTAAGACTGTCAAAGAAGATGGAGTTAAGGCGGATTTGATCAAGGAGGCTCTTCGAGAGGCCGTTCTCAATGGCAAGCCAAACTGGAAATATATTCAGGCAATCCTACGAAACTGGCGTCATGAAGGTATCCAGTCTGTGGCACAGGTAGAGGCCAAACGAGCAGAGCGAGAAGCCAACAATCCCAAACAAGTTCAGGCTTCGGCTGATTTCCTCGATGCCATGAATTTGTGGCAAGATTAGTCGCTTGAAAAATCTTGAAAATTAGAGTAAGGTTTGCAAGCTCCTTATAAATATGATAGAATAATAGTGAATAAAATGAAAAAAGAGGTATGTGAAATGTCACGTAAACCATTTATCGCTGGTAACTGGAAAATGAACAAAAATCCAGAAGAAGCAAAAGCATTCGTTGAAGCCGTTGCATCAAAACTTCCTTCATCAGACCTTGTTGAAGCAGGTATCGCAGCTCCAGCAGTTGATTTGACAGCTGTTCTTGCTGCTGCTAAAGGTTCAAACCTTAAAGTTGCTGCTCAAAACTGCTACTTTGAAAATGCAGGTGCTTTCACTGGTGAAACTAGCCCACAAGTTTTGAAAGAAATCGGTACTGACTACGTTGTTATCGGTCACTCAGAACGTCGTGACTACTTCCATGAAACTAACGAAGATATCAACAAAAAAGCAAAAGCAATCTTTGCAAACGGTATGCTTCCAATCATCTGTTGTGGTGAGTCACTTGAAACTTACGAAGCTGGTAAAGCTGCTGAGTTTGTAGGTGCTCAAGTATCTGCTGCATTGGCTGGATTGACAGCAGAACAAGTTGCTGCATCAGTTATTGCTTATGAGCCAATCTGGGCTATCGGTACTGGTAAATCAGCTTCACAAGACGATGCACAAAAAATGTGTAAAGTCGTTCGTGATGTTGTAGCTGCTGACTTTGGTCAAGAAGTTGCGGACAAAGTTCGTGTTCAATACGGTGGTTCAGTTAAACCTGAGAACGTTGCTTCATACATGGCTTGCCCAGACGTTGACGGTGCCCTTGTTGGTGGTGCGTCACTTGAAGCTGAAAGCTTCTTGGCATTGCTTGACTTTGTAAAATAATCTAATTTATTCCAGACAGTCTTCTAAGACTGTCTTTTTTTATAGAGGTCATATATTTTTCTTAAATTATCAGTCTATTACAACTTTTCTCAGATAGTACACTTTCCTTGCTATCGTTTTCTGGTAGTAGTATACTTATATTGTAACCACTAATAAGGTGGTTATAAAAAAAGAAAGAGGTAAGAAATATGGTTGAATTGAAAAAAGAAGCAGTAAAAGACGTTACAACATTATCTAAAACAGCGCCAGTAGCATTGGCAAAAACAAAGGAAGTATTGAACCAAGCAGTAGCAGACTTGTATGTGGCTCACATTGCCCTTCACCAAGTACACTGGTATATGCGTGGTCGTGGTTTCCTCGTATGGCATCCAAAAATGGATGAATACATGGACAGCCTTGATGGCTATCTTGACGAAATCAGCGAACGTTTGATCACCCTTGGCGGCAAACCTTACTCAACTTTGACAGAGTTCCTTCAACACAGTGAAATCGAAGAAGAAGAAGGAGAATTCCGTAACGTTGAAGAAAGCTTGGAACGTGTTCTAGCGATTTATCGCTACCTCATCACTCTTTTCCAAAAAGCTTTGGATGTGACTGATGAAGAAGGCGATGATGTTACAAACGATATCTTTGTTGGTGCTAAGGCTGAACTTGAGAAAACAGTTTGGATGCTTGCAGCAGAACTTGGACAAGCTCCTGGTTTGTAAAATATAGTTGCTACCCCTTTTATCATGAGGCGCTTGATAAGTGCCTATGATCAATCATCTTTTAAAAGTCATGTAACTGTAAAAAGTTACATGATTTTTTTGTCTGCTGGACTTAGGACACATTGTCAAAAGTAGGATTTTACGGTATAATAGTTGCTGTTCAATAACATATGAATTTTAAAGAATAATTGTTAGTTTAAGGAGGACTTATGAACAACTTACCAAATTGCCCAAAATGTAATTCAGAATATGTCTACGAAGACGGAAGTCTCTTGGTCTGCCCAGAGTGTGCCTATGAATGGAACCCTGCAGAAGTTGCAGAAGTAGAAGAAGGTATTGTTGCTATCGATGCCAATGGAAATAAATTGGCTGACGGCGATACTGTAAGCCTTATCAAAGACTTGAAAGTAAAAGGTGCGCCAAAGGATTTGAAACAAGGAACTCGCGTTAAAAATATCCGTATCGTAGAAGGTGACCACAACATCGACTGTAAGATTGATGGTTTTGGAGCTATGAAACTCAAGTCAGAATTTGTTAAGAAAATCTAGCCATGAAACTGAATTATAAATTTATCTTTTATAGTCGTGTGCTCTTGTTCTTAGCGGCATTTACAGGAGTTTATTTAGAAATTACCAAGCACGGTGGCTTTGGTATGCTCCTTTACTACACAGTGTTGTCCAATCTTTTGGTAACGATTTTCACGGGCTATCTGCTCCGTGTGATGAGCCGTTCAGGTGAAAATTGGCAAAGTCCGACCTTGCTTCGTCTCAAGGGTGGCGTTACCATGAGTATCATGATTACCTGTGTGATTTACCATTTTATGCTTGCTCCGATTGCGACAGACTTTTACCGTGTGGAAAATTTCCTTTGCCACTATATCGTTCCACTCTGGTTTTTAGCCGATACCCTCTTCTTCGATAAACGGAGTCAATACAAGATCTGGGATCCAGTCTTATGGACCATCTTACCCTTGGTTTATATGATTTTTGCCTTGTTTAACGGCTTGGTCTTAAAACTCAATATTCCGAATTCCAAGGACAATCCCTTCCCTTATTTCTTTTTAAATGTGAACAAGGGTTGGGACGTGGTTATCAAATGGTGTTTGATCATTTTTGCGGTGTATATGGTTGCAGGCTTCATCTTCTATCTGATCAAGCAAATCAAGCGAAAATAGTCTTCCTATTAGGAAAGTTAGGACGGAGTCTCTAGTTCAATCGGGCTCCTTCTTTTCTTGCCATCTTCCTTTTAAAAGGATAAACAGTGAGAAATATATAGAAAGAAAATTCATGAAACAATATTTAGAACGGGCTAGTATTTTGGCCCTCTCCCTCGTTTTGATTACCTCCTTCTCCATCTCAAGTGCTCTGCCAGCCATGTTTGACTACTATCAAGGCTACCCAAAAGAACAAATCGAGCTCCTGGTCAGTCTTCCTTCTTTTGGAATCATGATTATGCTGGTTTTAAATGGGTTTTTGGAGCGGTTATTTCCTGAGCGTCTTCAGATTAGTCTAGGGCTTCTCATCCTCTCTATAGGAGGAACAGCCCCCTTCTGGTATCAGGAGTACAACTTTGTCTTTGCGATGCGGATTTTATTTGGCTTGGGTGTTGGGATGATCAATGCCAAGGCCATTTCCATCATCAGCGAACGCTATCATGGAAAGACACGGATCCAGATGTTGGGGCTTCGCGGATCAGCAGAAGTTGTCGGGGCGTCGATTTTGACTCTAGTGGTCGGTCAACTCTTATCCTTGGGATGGACAGTGACCTTCTTGGCCTACAGTGCGGGATTTTTAGTATTGATTCTTTATCTGCTCTTTGTCCCTTATGGGAAAGAAAAGAAAGAAACAAAGAAAAAAGAGACCGAAACGACTCGTTTGACAGGAAAGATGAAAGGATTAATTTTTCTATTGGCTGTCGAAGCAGCAGTTGTTGTCTGCACCAACACAGCTATCACCATTCGTATTCCTAGTCTGATGGTGGAAAGAGGTCTAGGGGATGCCCAGTTATCGAGCTTGGTCTTAAGTATTATGCAGTTGATTGGTATCTTGGCAGGTGTGAGTTTTTCTTTCTTTATCTCTCTATTTAAAGAAAGATTGCTCCTTTGGTCAGGTATCACCTTTGGATTGGGGCAGATTGTGATTGCCTTGTCTCCGTCATTGGGTGTGATGGTAGTTGGAAGTGTTGTGGCAGGTTTTTCCTACAGTGTGGCCTTGACCACTGTCTTTCAGCTTCTTTCTGAAAGAATCCCAGCCAAGCTCCTTAATCAGGCAACATCTTTTGCAGTGCTAGGATGCAGCTTTGGAGCCTTTACGACACCTTTCATTCTTGGGGCGATTGGCTTGGTGACTCAAAACGGTATGTTGGTCTTCAACATTCTAGGATGTTGGTTGATTGTCACTTCTGTCTTTGTTATGTATGCACTTCAAAAGAAAGCTTAGGATTAATTTCCTAAGTTTTTCTTTTTGATATTTGTACCCAGACAATTATCGGTTTTTAAACTTGTTTACACTTTTATTTCCTGATAAAATAGAAGTTATGACAAGATATAAAGCAACTATTTCTTATGATGGTTTTGCCTTTGCCGGTTTTCAGCGCCAGCCTCATGCGCGGAGCGTTCAAGAGGAAATCGAAAAAACCTTAACGAGACTCAATAAGGGGCAAGCCATCACTGTTCACGGTGCTGGTAGGACGGATAGTGGGGTCCATGCTCTGGGACAGGTCATTCATTTTGATCTGCCCTATCAGATGGATGAGGAAAAACTCCGTTTTGCTCTGGATACCCAATCTCCAGAAGATATCGATGTGATTTCGATTGAGATTGTGGCGGATGATTTTCATTGCCGTTATGCCAAGCACAGCAAGACCTATGAGTTTATAGTAGATAGGGGACGTCCTAAAAATCCGATGCGCCGTCACTATGCTACTCACTTTCCCTATCCCCTCGATGTGGAGCGGATGCAGGAGGCTGTCAAGAAATTAGAAGGAACCCATGATTTCACAGGGTTTACAGCATCTGGAACCAGTGTAGAGGACAAGGTTCGGACCATTACAGAAGCCAGTCTTAGTGTTGATGAGACAGGGCAGTTTTTGACCTTTACCTTTTCAGGGAATGGTTTCTTGTATAAGCAGATTCGCAATATGGTGGGGACGCTACTCAAAATCGGAAATAATCGAATGCCAGTTGAGCAGATTGACTTGATTTTGGAGAAGAAGGACAGGCAGCTAGCAGGTCCAACAGCAGCACCGAATGGCTTGTATTTAAAGGAGATTCGTTATGAAGAATAATCGTATTTTAGCCCTTTCTGGGAATGATATTTTTAGTGGTGGTGGTTTGTCAGCTGATTTGGCTACCTATACCTTAAATGGTTTGCATGGTTTTGTAGCAGTGACTTGTTTGACAGCCTTGACAGAGAAGGGGTTTGAAGTCTTTCCAACTGACGATGCCATTTTTCAACATGAATTGGATAGCTTGCGTGATGTCGAGTTTGCAGGGATTAAGATTGGCCTTCTTCCTACTGTCAGTGTGGCTGAGAAGGCCTTGGACTTTATCAAGCAACGTCCAAGAGTGCCTGTGGTATTGGACCCCGTTTTGGTCTGCAAGGAAACGCACGACGTGGCTGTTAGTGAGCTCTGCCAAGAGTTGATTCGTTTTTTCACTCATGTCAGTGTGATTACGCCAAATCTTCCTGAAGCAGAATTATTGGCTGGTCAGGAAATTAAAACATTGGAAGACATGAAAGCTGCAGCTCAGAAATTGCATGATTTAGGAGCGCCAGCAGTTATTATCAAGGGAGGCAATCGCCTCAGTCAGGACAAGGCAGTGGATGTCTTTTATGATGGACAAACTTTCACTGTTCTAGAAAATCCTGTTATCCAAGGTCAAAATGCTGGTGCAGGTTGTACCTTTGCCTCAAGCATTGCCAGCCACTTGGTTAAAGGTGATGAACTTTTACCAGCAGTAGAGAGCTCGAAAGCTTTCGTTTACCGTGCTATTGCACAAGCAGATCAATATGGAGTAAGACAATATGAAGCAAACCAAAACAACTAAAATCGCCCTTGTATCCCTCTTAACCGCCCTTTCTGTGGTTCTAGGTTATTACTTGAAAATTGGAACGGCAACAGGAATATTGACTCTCTTGGATGCGGGTATTTTCTTTACTGCCTTTTACTTTGGCAGTAAAGAAGGGGCCGTCGTTGGAGGACTAGCAGCTTTTCTGCTTGACCTTTTATCAGGCTTTCCACAGTGGATGTTCTTTAGCTTGGTAAACCATGGCTTGCAAGGATATTTTGCAGGTTTTAAAGGGAAATGGCAATGGTTGGGCTTAGTCTTAGCTACTATTGTCATGGTAAGTGGCTACGCTCTAGGCTCAACTCTAATGAATGGCTGGTCAGCAGCCTTACCAGAAATACTTCCAAACTTCCTACAAAACACCTTGGGAATGGTTGTGGGATTTGTAGTCTTTCAGAGCGTCAAGAAGATAAAATAAAAAAGTCAGCTTCAATAGCTGACTTTTTGCTTGTCTATATTTAATCAAAATAAAGCAAATCTTTGCTGGTGCTTGTAAAGAGGTCAAAGCCATCCTTGGTAACAACACCACAGTCTTCTATACGAACGCCGACTTTACCAGGGATATAGATACCAGGTTCAACAGAGAAACACATGCCTTCTTCAATGACCATGTCGTTTCCTTCCATGATAGAAGGGAATTCGTGGACATCCATACCGATACCGTGACCGAGACGGTGGTTGAAGTACTCACCATAACCAGCTTTTTCAATGACTTCACGGGCAGAGCGGTCAACTTCATGTGCAGTCACACCTGGCTTGATGAAGTCAAGGGCAGCTTGTTGGGCTTCAAGTGTCAAGTTGTAAATGTCTTTCTTGAATTGGTCAGGCTTACCGACAGCGACTGTACGAGTCATATCTGAGGCGTAGCCATTAACCATGACACCGAGGTCAAAGAGGAGAAGGGCATCTCTTTCAACTTTGTTTGCACCAGGAATTCCGTGCGGATTTGCAGCGTTATCGCTAGTCAAGACCATGGTATCAAAGCTCATTTCATAGCCTTCACCTTTCATGGCAAAGTCGATTTGGGCAATGATGTCTGTTTCCGTCTTATCAAGAGAAATATTGTCAAAACCAACCTTAACAGCCTTATCAGCGTAGAGCCCTGCAACCATCATTTTTTGCACTTCATCAGCTGATTTGATGAGGCGCATGCGTTGGATGTGAGGAGTGAGGTTTTCAAACTCAGCAGTATCAAAGACTGTTTTCAAACCATGATACTTGGTTAAGATGAGGTTGTCAAACTCAACAGCAACACGTTTGAAGTCGTGCTGAGGCAAAGCATTTTGGATTTTCTTCCATGGGTTTTCAGAGTCCACATAGCCCACAACTTTGAAGGAAACAGTGCTGCTTGCACGCTCTACTTCAAGAGCTGGAACAAAGAGGAGAGGTTCCTGATCTGCTAGAACAAAGAGGAACATTTGGCGTTCATGGGGATCACTGTAAAAGCCAGTGAGGTAATTGATAGTGACGGGGTCAGATACGACAGCGACGTCTAGTTTTTCTGATTCAAGATATGTTACGATTTGTTGTAATTTAGACATATGCTACCTTCTTTCTACCCCTCTATTTTGGCAAAAAATGAGAGAAAATGCAAGGGAGAAGGGTAAAAGAACAGGCAAAAAGAACTCCGACAAGATAGGGGAGTTCTTTTATCTAATTTTCCTTAGTTTAAGAAAAGTCAGCCTTGCTTTTGACGTCGCTGTATTCTTCAGCGATTTCTTGACTGAGGATGTCCTCATAGGCAGGGAGTTGGATATCCTGACCGTATTTCTTCTTAAGGGCAGTAGTGACCAGGCGATAAGCCAGATTGGCATTACGAGAGAGGATAGGTCCGTGGAAGTAGGAACCAAAGACATTCTTATAATGAACCCCTTCGCCGACCTTTTCCTCGTTGTTTCCATTTCCATAGACAACCTGTCCCAGAGGTTTTTGGTCATCTGAGAGGAAGGTTCGACCTTGGTGATTTTCAAAGCCATAGTAGGTTTCATCGAAATCTTCATTGTGAATCTTGATGTCACCGATAAAGCGATTATTGGTTTGGTTGAGGGTGTAGTGGCCCATGACACCGAGCCCTTCGATGCGTTTACCTGAAGCCTCAACATAATATTGGCCCAATAGTTGGAAACCACCACAGATAGCTAGAACCACTCCGTCGTTTTGGATGTAGTTGTCAATGCTTTCTTTTTTAGCAGGTAGGTCGTCTGCGATGATGCTTTGTTCAAAGTCTTGACCGCCACCGAAAAAGGCGATATCATAGTGATTTTCATCAAAGTCATCATGGAGAGAAACGATGTCAACCGTCACATGTGCCCCAAGTTTTTCAGCCACATACTTGAGCATGAGGATGTTTCCATTGTCCCCGTAAGTATTCATGAGGTTTCCATAGAGGTGGGCGATGTTGAGCTGATAAGGGTAGTTGCCAGCTTTTGAGGAAAGTGAAGTATAAACCATTAGTTCATCTCCTTTCTAACAATCTGACGACTAGCCAGCAGTTCACGGAATTCCAGCATGGCAGTATAGGTTGCTAGGATATAGGCATGCTTGCAGTCTTGGTTCTCAATGGTCTTGAGAACTTGCTCCAGATTGCTTGTTTCAGTGATTTTATCAGCTGGGTATCCTGTCACACGAAGACGACGAGCAATTTCAGAATGACGAACACCACCAGCATTGATTTCAGGAATATCCATGTCAGTGATTTGTTCAAAGTCTGCATCCCAGATCCAGCTGGTATCAATCCCATCAGCATAGTTGGCATTGAGGAGGACAGATAGGCTAAATGGATAAGGAGCTAGTTTAATCATCTCGATAGCCTGAGTTGCACCGACTGGATTCTTAATCAAGACGAGGGTACATTCTTTATCACCGATATGGAAGGTTTCCTGACGACCGAAGACAGCGCGACTCTTATCAAATCCTTGCTTGATCCGCTGTGAATCTGCACCGAGGAAGCGGGCAATGGCAACCGCAGCTAGCGCATTGTAGATGTTGTAAAGTCCACCGATTTGGATGCCGTATTCTTGGCCGTCAATGACAAAGCGAGAGCGATTGTTGGTCAACTCAACTAGTTCTGTCAGACGGTAGTCCAAGTCAGGTCGTTTGCAGCCACAATTTTCACAGATATAGGCACCCAAATTGGCATAGGTATTGTGCTCATATTTGAGGATGCCTTGACAGTCAGGGCAGAGAATCCCTTCGGTATTGTAGTGAGCAAGCTTTGCTGGACCTTTTTCCAAGTCAAAACCAAAATACTGTACTGGGTTTGGAATAGCTGGTTTGTAGAAAAGTGGACTGTCACCATTGAGGAGAACAGTAGCCGTAGGCACCTTACGAATGGCATCCAAAATCATGTTATAAGTTGTGTAAATCTCACCGTAACGGTCCATCTGGTCACGGAAAATATTAGTGATGACAAAAAGGCTAGGCTTGATATAGTCACAGATACGAGAAAGACTGGCTTCGTCAATTTCGAGGACAGCAATGTTTTTCCCAGTTTTATAGGATTTGGCAGTCAAGAAGGTTGTCGTAATCCCTGTGATCATATTGGCGCCACTAGGATTGGTCAGAACCTGACCATAAACCTCTTTTAAAATGCCGACAGTGAGAGCAGTTGTCAGGGTTTTCCCGTTGGTTCCAGTGACCACGACAATCTCGTAGTTCTTAGCTAGATTTTGTAAAATATCTTTATCAAATTGAAGGGCGAGTTTTCCTGGGAGCGTACTTCCGCGGCCAAGACGGCTCAAAATGAAGTGAGAAGAACGCCCAGCAAGAAGGCCCAAAGTAGTTTTTAATTTCATGTTTCTATTATATCATAAAAGAGGGAAAAGACAGTTTTGATACTCAATGAAAATCAAAGAGCAAACTAGGAAGCTAGCCGCAGGCTGTACTTGAGTACGGCAAGGTGAAGCTGACGTAGTTTGAATTTGATTTTCGAAGAGTATGAGATTTCGCAGAAGCAAAAACAGCCCCAATAGGGCTGTTGGATTTAGTCTAATTTAAATGCAACGATGGCAGGTTTTGATTTAAAATCAGCAACAGGTTTAATTTCGAGTTCGAAGTCACCATTTCCAATAATTCCAAAATGTTGAACAGCACCTTCTAAAGATCTCCCGCTTGATAGAGTTTCTGCAGTGTTTGTGTTAGCGTAGGAGTCCATTTTTTTACTTCCAACATAAAGATTCATATCCCATCCTACAGCTAAATCTTTCTCTGAAAGATTAGTTACGTTGTATGTTACTTTCAATACTTTATCAGGATTAGTTTTATCAAATTGATTACGTTCATCAGTCCATTCTACATTTGTAATCGTATACTCAGCCACGTTGTCAAACGTTATTTTATCCCCGATAGCAAGTTTTCCTTTCTTTTCGGTCTCTTTTTTACTTGAGGACGTTTCTACTTTGTCATTCTTTGAAGTAGTTTCCTCTTTTTTACTTGCACCACTACAAGCAACTAGAGCGAGGACTGACAAGCAAGAGAGTCCGAGTGCAATTATTCTATTTGTTTTATTCATTCATAAAACCTCCTTTATTATATAGTAATATAATAACATAAATATAAAGAAAATAAAAGCATTTTCAAAAAGAAAATACTTTTATTTTTCTAGTTAAATCGCAAACAAGTCATTCAAGTTCTCAGCCAAGGTTGGGTGAGTGAAGATTTGTTTTGTGAAGTAAGTGTAAGGAATCTTGTTGTCCATGGCAACAGTGATGATGTTGATGATTTCTTGAGAACCTTCTGAGAAGATGCTTGCTCCAAGAATTTCTTTTGTTTCAGTGTTAACAACAGCTTTGAAAGCACCACGAAGGTCCCCATTTACGTGACCGCGAGGCATGGCAGCAACAGGGATTTCCTTCACTGCGTATGGAAGTTTCAAATCAGCTGCTTGGCTTTCCGTCAATCCAACTTGTGAAAGTGCAGGTGTGATGAACATAGTGTTTGGCACATTGAGACGGTCTTCAAGTGTGTAGCTGCCATCTCCAGCAAGGTAGCTGTAGACAACACGGAAGTCATCAAGTGAAATGTAGGTAAATTGAGGTCCACCGTTGACGTCTCCGACTGCAAAGACACCAGGAACGTTTGTTTGACAATGTTTGTCTACCTTGATAGCACCACGTTCCGTTAGTTCAATATCCGTATTCTCAAGTTGAAGTGGTTCTACGTTTGGTTTACGTCCAGTTGCGTAGAGAAGAGCGTCGAAACGGTACGTTTCGTTTTCAGTTACGACAAGGACTTGGTCACCGTCGTTTTTGATTTCAGTAGTACGGATGTTTTGAAGTAATTCAATACCGTCTTCTTCCATGTATTGTTTAGCAAGAGCTGCAATGGAAGGCTCTGCACGAGGTAGGAAAGTATCCAAGGCATCTAGGACTGTAACCTTGCTTCCAAGTTTGTTGTAAAGACCTGCAAATTCAAGACCGATGTTTCCGCCACCAAGAACTCCAAGTTTTTCAGGCAATTTGTCCAAGTTTTGGATACCTGTTGAGTCAAAGACGTTTTTGCTTGTAGCAAGTCCAGGGATTGGCAAGACGTTTGAAACGGCACCGGTATTGATAACGATAGTTTCAGCAGTCAGTTCTTGTTTTTCATCACCAGCTTGGATTTCGATGACTTTGTTTGAAAGGAAGTGAGCTTCCGCATCAAAGATATCCACGCCTGTACCAGCAACAGTCGCATAGTTTTTACCGTTGAGGCGACCAGTGATCGTATTCTTGGTAGCAATGACTTCTTCAAAAGACAAGTCTTTCTCAGCAGCAACTAGTAAGGTTTTAGTCGGGATACAACCGATGTTGATACAAGTTCCGCCGTACATAGCCTTGCTACGTTCAACAAGGGCAACTTTTTTACCAGCTGAAGCCAGTTTTCCAGCTAGTGTTTTACCAGCTTTACCAAATCCGATAACGATTAAATCATAAGTTAACATTTATCTTCCTCCTATTCGCATTTCATTCTAGCACAAGAAAAAAACTTTTGCACAATTCTGCTACGGGAAATGGAGTGAGCTTGAAATACACCCTTCATTTCCTTTGAAAAACAAGTTTCAGGCCACTTTACTGTTAGAAAATCGTTTACATGATTTTCCTAAAGGATTCTACTATCTTTTGCTTCTCTCTTGTGTTATACTAGATAGGTTGCAAAGAAACTAGTACTTTTCTTTCGTGGAAAAGAAGCAACACGGTATCTCTTTTTTGTAGAAGATACGTCATGAAAAGAAAAGTATAAACTAAAGCCCTATAGGGTGGCTTCGCACCACCTTTAGAAAGAAGAAAAACGTGAAATTTAATGAATTTAATTTGTCTGCTGAATTGCTAGCAGAGATTGAAAAAGCTGGATTTGTAGAAGCCAGTCCCATCCAAGAACAGACCATTCCCTTGGCTCTCGAAGGAAAAGACGTTATCGGTCAAGCTCAGACTGGTACAGGGAAAACCGCAGCCTTTGGCTTGCCAACCCTTGAAAAAATCCGTACAGAAGAAGCGACTATCCAAGCCTTGGTCATCGCTCCAACTCGTGAACTCGCTGTCCAAAGTCAAGAGGAACTCTTCCGCTTTGGCCGTAGCAAGGGAGTGAAAGTTCGCTCAGTTTACGGTGGTTCCAGCATTGAAAAACAAATCAAGGCCCTTAAATCTGGTGCCCACATCGTGGTAGGAACACCAGGCCGTCTTTTGGACTTGATTAAACGCAAGGCCTTGAAATTACAAGATATTGAAACGCTCATCCTTGATGAAGCAGATGAAATGCTCAACATGGGCTTCCTAGAAGACATCGAAGCTATTATCTCTCGTGTTCCTGAAAGTCGTCAAACCTTACTCTTTTCAGCAACGATGCCAGATGCTATCAAACGTATCGGCGTTCAGTTTATGAATGACCCTGAGCATGTCAAAATTGCTGCCAAAGAATTGACAACAGAACTGGTGGACCAGTACTATATCCGTGTCAAGGAACAAGAAAAATTCGACACCATGACACGTCTCATGGATGTTGAACAACCAGAGCTTGCTATCGTATTTGGTCGTACCAAACGCCGTGTAGATGAATTGACTCGTGGACTTAAAATTCGTGGCTTCCGTGCAGAAGGAATTCATGGCGACTTAGACCAGAACAAACGTCTTCGTGTTCTTCGTGATTTTAAAAATGGGAATCTTGATGTTCTAGTTGCGACAGACGTGGCAGCACGTGGTTTGGATATCTCAGGTGTGACCCATGTCTACAACTACGATATTCCACAAGATCCTGAAAGTTACGTTCACCGTATCGGCCGTACAGGTCGTGCTGGTAAGTCAGGTCAATCTATTACTTTCGTAGCACCAAATGAAATGGGTTACCTTCAAATCATCGAAAACTTGACTAAGAAACGCATGAAAGGCTTGAAACCAGCGACAGCAGAAGAAGCCTTCCAAGCTAAGAAACAAGTAGCGCTCAAGAAAATCGAACGAGACTTCGCAAACGAAGCCATTCGTGGGAACTTTGAAAAATTTGCTAAAGATGCTCGTAAGTTAGCTGCTGAATTTAGTCCAGAAGAATTGGCTATGTATATCTTGAGCCTGACAGTCCAAGATCCAGACAGCCTTCCTGAAGTGGAGATTGCACGTGAAAAACCACTGCCATTTAAACCATCAGGTAATGGCTTTGGTGGCAAAGGTAAGGGAGGTCGAGGAGGCCGTCGTGGAGACGACCGTCGAGATCGTGATCGCCGTGGCAATGGTCGCCGTGATGATTTCAAGAAAGGCAGTCGTGGGAACGATCGTTTTGATAAAGACAGACGTTACCGTAATAAAGACAATAAAAAACCTCGCAACACTTCAAGCGAAAAGAAAACCGGCTTTGTTATTCGTAACAAAGGAGATAAATAGAAAAAAGCGATTCACAGAGTGAATCGCTTTTATATATAAGGAGACCGATAGTAAAAGAAGATGGTGATAGTAAAGGATAGGTGAAACGGAAAGGGATTTATCATGTCATCTTCTTATGATGTTATAATATCAAAAATAAAATAGGATGTCAATAAAAAAATCGCTTTTTTTCTAAAATATTTTTGCTGTTCAAAATTGCAATTAAATAAGCAATTTTCAGATAATTATTGAAATAAAGACTTTTCTATGTTATAATGGAAGCGATTATATGCGAGGTAAAAAATGGCACATTTATTAGAAAAAACAAGAAAAATCACGTCTATTCTAAAGCGCTCTGAGGAGCAACTTCAAGATGAACTTCCTTACAATGCGATCACACGCCAGTTAGCAGATATTATTGATTGTAACGCTTGTATTGTGAATAACAAGGGACGTCTCTTGGGCTACTTTATGCGTTATAAGACCAATAATGACCGTGTTGAACAGTTCTTCCAAACTAAAACCTTCCCTGAGGTCTATGTACAAGGGGCAAACATGATTTACGACACGGAAGCAAATCTTCCTGTTGAACACGATTTGACCATTTTCCCTGTGGAGAGCCGTGCGGACTTTCCAGATGGTTTGACGACCATCGCTCCGATTCATGTATCAGGGATTCGCCTAGGTTCGTTGATCATTTGGCGCAATGACAAGAAATTTGAAGACGAAGATTTGATCCTTGTCGAGATTGCGAGCACGGTGGTAGGGATTCAACTGTTGAACTTCCAACGTGAAGAAGATGAGAAGAATATTCGCCGTCGTACGGCTGTTACCATGGCGGTCAACACCCTTTCCTATTCAGAACTTCGTGCCGTATCAGCTATTTTAGCTGAATTGGATGGAAATGAAGGGCAGCTGACTGCATCAGTTATTGCAGACCGTATTGGCATTACACGCTCAGTGATTGTCAATGCGCTTCGTAAACTGGAATCTGCGGGAATTATTGAGAGTCGTTCATTAGGAATGAAGGGGACTTATCTCAAAGTTCTAATTGGTGATATTTTTGAGGAAGTGAAAAAGAGGGACTACTAATGGCAAAAGCTTTAATCTCGATTGACTATACAGAGGATTTCGTAGCAGACCATGGAAAGCTAACTGCTGGCGCACCTGCTCAAGCAATATCAAAAGCCATTGATCAGGCAACCAGATTAGCTTTTGATCGTGGAGACTATGTCTTTTTTACCATTGATGCTCATGAAGAGAAGGATACATTCCACCCAGAAAGCAAGCTCTTTCCACCACACAACATCATCGGAACTAGTGGTCGTAACCTTTATGGCCCCCTAGCTGACTTTTATGCTGAGCATGAGGCGGATAGTCGCGTCTTTTGGATGGACAAACGTCACTATTCAGCATTTTCAGGAACGGACTTAGATATCCGTTTGCGGGAACGTCGGGTAGATACGGTCATTTTGACCGGTGTATTGACTGACATTTGCGTCCTTCATACGGCTATTGATGCCTATAATTTAGGTTATCAAATCGAGATTGTCAAGCCTGCGGTTGCTTCTATTTGGCCAGAAAATCATCAGTTTGCTCTTGGGCATTTTAAGAACACATTGGGAGCAAAATTACTGGATGAAAACCTTGCTGAAATTGAACTATAAGACTGTTGGAAAAATGAAAAAAATCTGAAAAAAGTGTTGACAAAGATTTTGAAAGTTGATATACTAGTAAAGTAATCGACGCGGGGATGGCGGAATTGGCAGACGCGCAGGACTAAGGATCCTGTGACCGCTTTAGGTCGTGAGGGTTCAAGTCCCTCTCTCCGCATAGGGTAAGAGTTAGCTTTGGCTAGCTCTTTTTGTTTTTACAAAGAAGACTAGAGGTTACGTTTCGTATATCGAAAAATATTGGTATCAAGAACAGTTCATTGTATCAGAACATTTAAACTGAGTTTTCCATTTCATTCTATCAAGAATATCCTCAAACACTAGTCAGAAAAGAAGAATTAGGAAATGGAAAAAGACTAATCAGAAAGATGTGACTATCATTTTTAAAATGAAGTAGATTTTTGATTGGTACTATTTATCCTTATATATGAAGAAAAGTTAGCGTTTGCTAGCTTTTTTGTTTTTTCAAAAAATGAATCAAAAAAAATTTTTGATTTCATAAACATTTCATATTTGGATTTTATAATAGTCTTACAAATATGGAGGTGACAAATGAATCCAATCCAAAGAGCTTGGGCTTATGTCAGCAGAAAACGACTGAGAAGTTTTATTTTATTTCTGATTTTATTTGTCCTTTTAGCAGGAATTTCAGCCTGTTTGACTCTGATGAAGTCCAACAAAACAGTAGAAAGCAATCTTTACAAATCACTCAACACATCTTTTTCTATCAAAAAGATAGAAAATGGACAGACCTTCAAGTTGTCTGACCTAGCATCCGTGAGCAAGATTAAGGGACTGGAAAATGTCTCTCCTGAACTTGAGACGGTCGCAAAACTGAAAGACAAGGAAGCGGTGAGTGGTGAGCAGAGCGTTGAACGTGATGATTTGTCAGCAGCGGACAAGAACTTGGTTAGCTTAACGGCTCTTGAGGATTCATCCAAGGATGTCACCTTTACCAGTTCGGCTTTCAATCTAAAAGAAGGACGACACCTTCAAAAAGGAGACTCCAAGAAAATCCTGATACACGAGGAGTTGGCTAAGAAGAACGGTCTTTCGCTTCATGACAAGATTCGCTTGGATGCTGGTCAGTCAGAATCTGGAAAAGGGCAAGCAGTTGAGTTTGAAATTGTCGGCATCTTTTCTGGAAAAAAACAAGAAAAATTCACAGGCTTGTCTTCTGACTTCAGTGAAAACCAGGTCTTTATAGACTATGAAAGTAGCCAAACTCTTTTGGGAAATAGTGAACCACAAGTCAGTGCAGCCCGCTTCTATGTAGAAAATCCTAAGGAAATGGACGGACTCATGAAGCAGGTGGAAAACTTGGCCTTGGAAAATCAAGGCTATCAAGTCGAAAAGGAAAACAAGGCCTTTGAACAAATCAAAGATTCAGTAGCAACCTTCCAAACCTTCCTAACCATCTTCCTTTATGGGATGTTGATAGCAGGAGCAGGAGCCTTAATTTTGGTCTTGTCTCTCTGGTTGAGAGAAAGGGTCTACGAAGTGGGAATTTTACTCGCACTTGGAAAAGGCAAGAGTTCAATCTTCCTACAATTCTGTTTAGAAGTAGTTTTGGTATCTCTCGGAGCTTTGCTTCCATCCTTTATCGCTGGAAATGCCATTACATCCTATCTACTCCAAACTGTACTAGCCAGTGGAGATCAGGCAAGCTTACAAGACACGCTGGCCAAAGCAAGCGGTCTATCAACCAGTCTCCTATCCTTTGCAGAATCCTATGTCTTTCTGCTCCTGATTGGTTGCTTATCAGTAGCCCTTTGTTTCGTATTTCTATTTAGAAAATCGCCGAAAGAAATTTTATCATCTATTAGTTAAGAAGGAGAAATCATGACTTTATTACAATTGCAAGATGTTACCTACCGTTATAAGAACACTGCTGAAGCAGTTTTATATCAGATCAAGTATAATTTTGAACCCGGAAAATTTTATAGTATCATTGGTGAGTCAGGAGCAGGAAAATCCACTCTCTTGTCCTTACTGGCTGGTCTAGATAGCCCTGTTGAAGGTTCTATCCTTTTCCAAGGAGAGGACATTCGGAACAAGGGGTATTCTTACCATCGCATGCACCATATTTCCCTGGTCTTTCAAAATTATAACTTGATAGATTATCTTTCTCCGCTGGAAAATATCCGCTTGGTCAACAAAAAAGCAAGCAAGGATACACTTCTTGAGCTTGGTTTGGATGAAAGTCAGATCAAGCGGAACGTTCTCCAGTTATCAGGTGGTCAACAGCAACGTGTGGCCATCGCTCGCAGTTTGGTATCAGAAGCTCCAGTTATTCTAGCTGATGAGCCAACAGGAAATCTGGACCCTAAAACTGCTGGAGATATTATCGAACTGCTCAAATCACTTGCCGAGAAAACAGGTAAATGTGTGATCGTCGTCACTCACAGTAAAGAAGTGGCACAAGCATCAGATATTACACTTGAATTGAAGGATAAGAAACTTACTGAAACTCGCAATACTACAAAATAAGATGAGCTTGTTTTGATAGCATTATGAAATCAAATCTAGAAAGGGAACCTATGTTACACAACGCATTTGCCTATGTTACAAGGAAGTTTTTCAAATCGATTGTTATCTTCCTGATTATTCTCCTCATGACGAGCTTGAGTTTGGTCGGCTTGTCGATCAAGGGAGCTACTGCCAAGGCTTCTCAGGAGACTTTTAAAAATATCACCAATAGCTTCTCCATGCAAATCAATCGTCGCGTCAATCAAGGAACGCCACGTGGTTCTGGGAATATCAAGGGTGAGGATATCAAAAAAATCACCGAAAACAAAGCCATTGAGTCTTATGTTAAGCGTATCAACGCTATCGGAGATTTGACTGGATACGACCTCATCGAAACGCCAGAAACCAAGAAAAATCTCACTGCAGACCGTGCCAAACGGTTTGGAAGCAGTTTGATGATTACAGGTGTCAATGACTCCTCTAAAGAAGACAAGTTTGTCTCTGGCTCATATAAGCTGGTTGAAGGTGAGCACCTAACCAACGACGACAAAGACAAGATCCTCATGCACAAGGACTTGGCAGCTAAACACGGCTGGAAAGTCGGAGATAAGGTCAAACTAGACTCCAATATCTATGATGCAGACAATGAAAAAGGGGCTAAGGAAACAGTTGAAGTGACTATCAAGGGACTCTTTGATGGTCACAATAAGTCAGCAGTAACCTACTCACAAGAACTCTATGAAAATACAGCTATCACAGACATTCACACTGCTGCAAAACTTTATGGATATACAGAAGACACAGCTATTTATGGGGACGCAACTTTCTTTGTAACAGCGGACAAGAACTTGGATGATGTCATGAAAGAGTTGAATGGTATCAGCGGTATCAACTGGAAGAGCTACACACTTGTGAAGAGCTCCTCTAACTACCCAGCTCTAGAGCAATCCATCTCTGGTATGTACAAGATGGCCAACCTCCTCTTCTGGGGTAGCTTGAGCTTCTCAGTTCTTCTCCTTGCACTCTTGCTCAGTCTTTGGATCAACGCCCGTCGCAAGGAAGTGGGAATTCTCCTCTCTATCGGTCTCAAGCAGGCAAGTATCTTGGGGCAATTCATCACTGAATCTATCCTGATTGCTATCCCTGCTCTCGTTTCTGCTTACTTCCTAGCCAACTATACAGCTCGTGCAATCGGAAACACCGTCCTTGCCAATGTTACTTCAGGTGTTGCCAAGCAAGCCAGCAAGGCAGCTCAAGCTTCTAACCTTGGTGGTGGTGCAGAAGTAGATGGCTTTAGCAAGACATTGTCGAGCCTAGACATTTCCATTCAGACATCAGACTTCATCATCGTCTTTGTCCTTGCCTTGGTTCTAGTGGTTCTCGTTATGGCGCTTGCTTCAAGCAATCTCCTCAGAAAACAACCAAAAGAGCTCTTGCTCGATAGTGAATAAAAAACTTGCTACCTATTCTCCCCTAAATGGGGTATAATATAGGTAGCATTTTTATGTATTTCATCTCCCTAAAGCCTTTCCTTTCAGGATGAAACAGGGATGATTTAAAAGAAAATTAAAGAAATGTGAAAGGTTTTTCTATGAAAATTTTAATTGTAGAAGATGAAGAGATGATTCGTGAGGGAATCAGTGACTATTTGACAGATTGTGGTTATGAAACCATTGAGGCAGCAGATGGACAGGAAGCTCTGGAAAAATTTTCCAGCTATGAAGTTGCTCTAGTACTACTGGATATCCAGATGCCCAAGCTTAATGGTTTAGAAGTCCTAGCGGAGATTCGTAAGACCAGTCAGGTTCCTGTCTTAATGCTGACAGCCTTTCAGGATGAAGAATACAAGATGAGTGCTTTTGCTTCTCTAGCAGACGGTTATCTGGAAAAGCCTTTTTCTCTCTCCCTTTTAAAAGTAAGGGTGGACGCGATTTTCAAGCGCTACTACGATACAGGACGAGTCTTCTCCTATAAAGATACCAAGGTGGACTTTGAGAGTTACAGTGCAAGCCTCGCAGGTCAAGAAGTGGCTATCAATGCCAAAGAGTTGGAAATTCTGGACTATCTGGTGAAAAATGAAGGCCGGGCCTTGACCCGTTCTCAGATAATCGATGCGGTCTGGAAGGCGACAGATGAGGTTCCCTTTGATCGTGTCATTGATGTCTATATCAAGGAACTGCGGAAAAAGCTAGACTTGGATTGTATCCTCACTGTGCGCAATGTTGGTTATAAATTGGAGCGAAAATGAAACGAACAGGTTTATTTACAAAGATATTTATCTATACCTTCTCGATTTTTAGTGTTCTGGTTATTTGTCTTCATTTAGCCATTTATTTTCTCTTTCCCTCTACTTATCTGAGCCACCGTCAGGAAACCATTGGCCAGAAAGCGACAGCCATTGCTCAGTCCCTAGATGGAAAGGATAGGCAAAATATCGAGCAAGTGTTGGATTTGTATTCCCAGACCAGTGATATCAAAGGAGCTGTCAAGGGAGAGATGACCGAGGACAAGTTAGAGGTCAAGGACGGCTTTCCTCTAGATATGGACCGTCAAACTACTTCTCTCTTTATCGAGGAGCGCGAGGTGAAAACGCAAGATGGTAGCACTATGACTCTTCAGTTTCTAGCTTCCATGGATTTGCAAAAAGAAGCAGAGCAGATTAGTCTCCAATTTCTCCCCTATACCTTGTTGGCATCCTTTCTGATTTCCCTCTTGGTGGCCTACATCTATGCTCGGACCATTGTTGCCCCGATTTTGGAAATCAAGCGGGTGACCCGTCGGATGATGGAACTGGATGCTCAAGTACGGTTGCGCGTGGATTCTAAGGATGAGATAGGTGATCTCAAGGAACAAATCAATAGCCTTTACCAGCATCTCTTGACTGTCATTGCGGACTTGCATGACAAGAATGAAGCTATTCTCCAGCTGGAGAAGATGAAGGTTGAGTTCCTACGAGGGGCCTCTCATGAACTGAAAACCCCTCTGGCTAGTCTCAAAATCCTAATCGAAAATATGAAAGAAAATATTGGTCGTTACAAGGATAGAGACCACTATCTTGAAGTTGCCTTGGGGATTGTGGACGACCTCAGTCACCACGTTCTCCAGATACTTTCTCTCTCTTCTGTGCAGGAAATTCGAGAGGAGAAAGAAGAGGTTGACCTCCTTCAGATGACGCAAACTCTGGTTAAGGATTATGCCTTGCTAGCCAAGGAGAGAGAACTTCATGTAGACATTAGCCTAACCCATCAGCAGGCTTACATAAACCCATCTGTCATGAAACTAATCCTATCTAATCTCATCAGTAATGCTATCAAGCACTCCACTCCAGGTGGCTTGGTCCGAATTGGTGAAAGAGAAGGGGAACTCTTTATCGAGAATAGCTGTAGTCCTGAAGAACAAGAAAAATTGGCCAAGTCTTTTTCTGAAAATGCTAGTCGCAAGGCCAAGGGTTCGGGGATGGGACTCTTTGTGGTCAAAAGTTTATTAGAACACGAGAAATTACCTTATCATTTTGAGATGCAAGATGATCGTTTGACCTTCTTCATGTCTTATCCTAAAGTCGCTCAAGACTAAGGGAAAGAAAGGGTTTACATTGGTTGAGTTGGAAGAAATTCAATCTAAAGTATGGGAAAAACTAGCTTTTTTTATCAAAAAGTGATAAAATGAACAATGTAAATGGGATGTCCCAAAAAATATATAGGAGGCCTGACAAATGGCAATCGTTTCAGCAGAAAAATTTGTCCAAGCAGCTCGTGACAACGGTTATGCAGTTGGTGGATTTAACACAAACAACCTTGAGTGGACTCAAGCTATCTTGCGTGCAGCAGAAGCTAAAAAAGCTCCAGTTTTGATCCAAACTTCAATGGGTGCTGCTAAATACATGGGTGGTTACAAAGTTGCTCGCAACTTGATCGCTAACCTTGTTGAGTCAATGGGTATCACTGTACCAGTAGCTATCCACCTTGACCACGGTCACTACGAAGATGCACTTGAGTGTATCGAAGTTGGTTACACTTCAATCATGTTTGACGGTTCACACCTTCCAGTTGAAGAAAACCTTAAATTGGCTAAAGACGTTGTTGAAAAAGCACACGCTAAAGGTATCTCAGTAGAAGCTGAAGTTGGTACTATCGGTGGTGAAGAAGACGGTATCATTGGTAAAGGTGAATTGGCTCCAATCGAAGACGCTAAAGCAATGGTTGCAACTGGTATCGACTTCTTGGCAGCTGGTATCGGTAACATCCACGGTCCATACCCAGCAAACTGGGAAGGTCTTGACCTTGACCACTTGAAGAAATTGACAGAAGCTCTTCCAGGCTTCCCAATCGTATTGCACGGTGGTTCAGGTATTCCTGATGACCAAATCCAAGCAGCTATCAAACTTGGTGTTGCGAAAGTTAACGTTAACACTGAATGCCAAATCGCATTCGCTAACGCAACTCGTAAATTTGCTCGTGACTACGAAGCAAACGAAGCAGAATACGACAAGAAGAAACTCTTCGACCCACGTAAATTCTTGGCTGACGGTGTAAAAGCTATCCAAGCATCAGTTGAAGAACGTATCGACGTATTCGGTTCAGAAGGTAAAGCGTAATCTAGCTGAACAATACAGAAAGAACCTGCCCATTGGGTGGGTTTTTGTGTTTTCTTTTATAGAGAATATACTTAAGACTACTATATCCAAAGTTGCTAAATTAATGTAATTATTCTAAGACTACCCTTGGCGAACGAATATAATAACTTTACGCCTGTTTTCAAAGGAAATCACTGTCTTTCCCAAAGTAAATTGGAACATCTAATTTTTTAGGAATGCTGAGTAGCTAAATGAATGATAGAACTTTCAAAAAAATTAATAGTTTAAAGCACTTAGCACCTGTTTATATTGATGAAACGGGATTCGATACTTATTTTTATCGAGAATACGATCGCTTATTAAAAGATCAGTTAATAGGAGGTGAAGTGTATGGAAGAAGGTATCAGAGGATTTCTTTGGTTGTAGGTCTAACAAATAGTGAGTTAATCGCTCCAATGACTTACGAAGAGACGATGACGAGCGACTTTTTTGAAGCTTGGTTTCAGAAGTTTCTCCTACCAATATTAAATACACCATTAGTTATTATTATGGACAATGCAAGATTCCATAGAATGGGTAAGCTAGAGCTCTTATGTGAAGAGTTTGGGCATAAAATTTTACCTCTTCCTCCCTACTCACCTGAGTACAATCCTATTGAGAAAACATGGGCTTATATCGCAAAGCACCTCAAAAAGGTATTACCAAGTTGTAATACCTTTTTTAGAGGCTCTTTTGTCTTGTTCTTGTTTCAATTGACTATAGTATTCACCATCTAAAGAATTACTTGATTGGTTAGAACAGGCAATTAATAAAATTGGAGATAGAGGCACTAAAAATAATGTGGCAAATTCTTACATTTGCTTATTCCATTTCCATTATATCAAAGTAATTTTACAAGTTTAAGACAGGTAATTCTGGCACTTATTTTATTTCTTTCTGAAACCTAAGTATAATAGTTACATTTTTATGAGTTTGTAGATTTAATGCAAAAAACATATGTTTGTTATGATATAATAAAGGTGCTTGTTTCTTAGATTTATAAATAGTAGTTTTCGTTTTTTATGAATGCTCATTTAATATTAGTAGCAAATATAATAGTTCTTTAGGGGGATAGTAAAGTATTATGGATATTTTATTTGATAAATTATTAGTTGTATCATCATTTTGTTTAAGAAAAATTGGCAATTTAGTTGGTTTTATTATTGGAGTTGTAATACATCCAATTAAAAATATTGCGATTTGGATAACATTGTTACTATCATCATTCTTGATAGTAGGAAACGTTTCTATTCAATTAGAAGGTAAAGATATGTTTTTGATGTCAGTTGGTCTAGTTTCAATAATGATATTTATATCAAGTTTTCTAGAGAGACAGACAGTTGATATTGATAATAAAGATAATTTCTATTTAGGGTACAATATAAAGAAAATAAAATTTCATGATAATTTCTGGTTAAGAAGATTTAATGAACTCCCGGTTACCCTTCTATTTTGGCTGATCGCTAGTTTCCCAATCATTGTTATCTGTTCACAGTTGAAATTCAATTTCGAAATATTAAATAATGTATTCAAGAGTGTAAATGAAATTATAGAATATATTAAAGTGATTTGGCTTTCTGCGTTTGTGGTCATTTCAACTTATTGTACGGCGCTTTTGATAGAGTCAGTAGCATTATCAAGTAAAACCTTTTCACAAAGTTATTTATATAAAACTACTAATTTATATGAAGAATTAAAAATAAGAGCAGAAATTGAACAGTCTTTTAAAAACCTATTCAATAACATTTTTAGTTTTAAAACTATAGTAAGACCAATGGTAGGATTAGAGGATGACTTACAATTTAAAATTGAAAGAGTAATTGATTACATTATAAATAGGGGTACAGATGTTAGTTCAAATGAAGAAGAATTACATAAATTCTATAATCTTGCATTTCATTGTGAATCAGAAAAAATAGACGCTTTAATAAAAAGAATAAAGAAGTATTATGAAACTGAAGAAAATAAAAAAATAAGGTATATAGTTCATGCTATTTTACTTAAAAGAAATCTAGACATTATTTACTGGTATTATATACACAAGTGGAGTATCTTAAATCGTTTAAAGGTAATGCCTACAGAAATTGTAAATCTTGCAATAATAGATTTATGGAAATTACATGATATAGAAAATAACTTTTATGATAGTGAAGATTATCAAGATATTTTTTGGCAAATCTGCAATGAAGATATAAATGGTTTTAGATTGCCGTTTGGAATTCATAAATCAAATCAAGATGATCTAAAAAGGAATTATTGTATTTATAGGATATATTTAGTAATGATAGAAAGAGTAAAGGATATTAACTTTTTAAATCAGCTGAAAAATCCTAAAGATATGATGGATTTATTGAATGTTTTGAATGAGATTGATAAAAAAGGAAAAAATAGCACGTATTTTTCAGATATTTTTTCAATTCTTTTTTCATGGACTATTGATAGCAAAGATAAAGATAACAATTTTATTGATTTATTCTCAAAAATGATGAGTGATGAGCACATGCCAGTATATCTCATGAACAAACGGGTTAATCATAGTAAAAATATTTTATTGAATGGAGGATATAGCCAAGATTTGTTTGATGATAATGCTATAGACTATCTTTTGATGTTTATGAAATTAGAGGATATTATTTTTGTATTGATTTTCTGTCTAGCTCATTCAGAACGGTCTCATAAAGAAGTAATGAAGATTGAAGAATTTAAAATATGGAAAAAATCTATTCATAGACAATATATGAAAGAAAACATCGAAGATTTAAGAGAATCAGAATTTTTATGTAAGTTATGTGAAAATCTAATGGTGTCTCAATTTATTTCTAAAAAATTTATTAAATGGATGTGGGAGTCAATATTTAAACCATTTGATGAAAATTTGTATGAAGAATTTATGAAGCTTGGTGAAGATGGGACTAGAAGTAATTTTAGCTTAGATAGATATTTTGTTGTCAGATTGCTATTATGTAGTTATGATAATAGATCGGCCTCGCTTTATGATTTTAAAGAAGATAATAAACATAAAATTGAAAAAGAATTAAGCAGTATTAAAGTAATATTGGAAAATGAAAATATCTATTTATTCTAAGGTAATAATGAAGTAAAGTAAACTGATAGAGGAATAGATAGTAAAAAGAAGTTTTTGTTGTCTGAAAACTGATCATGTACTATAGGAAACATATTTTCTTTCTCCATCAATTATAGAAAAATTTTTTCATATTATTCTAGTATTGTAGTACTACAAAAATTAATATAATGATCGTGGTGTATTGTATATATTAGGATAACTCTCTACCATATTAGCTCATATGTTTTGTGGCAAATTCAACTTAAGATTTTGCCCCTATTTTGCCAAACTTTTTTAAGAACTAAAGGGAATAATGAAGCATATTTCTAATACAGTGTGGGTAGAAGAATACCTGAATATAGCTCTTTTTATTGTATGAGGAAGTATAGTAAATAAATGATTTATGTTCAGAAGGTAAAGCATAATCTAGCTGAACAATACATACGTAACCTGCCCATCAGGCAGGTTTTTTTGGTGTTTTAAGGAGACTATTAAGCCAGAATTTTGGACTAATACTCTTCGAAAATTAAATTCAAACTACGTCAGCTTCACCTTGCCTTACTCAAGTACAGCCTGCGGTTAGCTTCCTAGTTTGCTCTTTGATTCTCATTGAGTATAAAAATATCACTTTAAGAGAAAAATTTTCAATTCCATAAACTTTGGGCAAACGCTTGCATTCCATTTTTTATTGGACTATAATAGGTTGGTATAAAGCCTTCTGTAATAATAAAATGTAGAGGGTTTAGAAAGTAAGGATTTAGAATTTTTGTAGTCAAAAATACAATGTTGCTATTCCTTGCGATAGGGAGATAGATATGGCAATGATAGAAGTGGAACATCTTCAGAAAAATTTTGTGAAGACAGTAAAGGAGCCGGGGTTAAAAGGGGCTTTGCGCTCCTTTATTCATCCTGAAAAGCAGACCTTTGAAGCGGTCAAGGATTTGACCTTTGAAGTTCCAAAAGGCCAAATTTTGGGCTTTATCGGGGCCAATGGAGCTGGGAAGTCAACAACCATCAAAATGCTGACAGGGATTTTAAAACCGACATCTGGTTTTTGTCGGATTAACGGCAAGATTCCGCAGGACAATCGTCAGGATTATGTTAAGGATATTGGTGTGGTCTTTGGACAACGCACCCAGCTATGGTGGGATTTGGCTCTGCAAGAGACCTACACGGTCTTAAAAGAAATTTACGATGTGCCGGACTCGCTCTTTCACAAGCGCATGGACTTTTTGAATGAAGTCTTGGATTTGAAGGAATTTATCAAAGACCCCGTGCGGACTCTTTCACTTGGCCAACGGATGCGGGCGGACATTGCGGCTTCATTGCTCCACAATCCTAAGGTTCTCTTTTTAGATGAGCCGACCATTGGTTTGGACGTTTCGGTCAAGGATAATATTCGTCGGGCCATTACCCAGATCAATCAGGAGGAAGAAACAACCATTCTCTTGACCACTCACGACCTGAGTGATATTGAGCAACTCTGTGATCGGATTTTCATGATTGACAAGGGGCAAGAGATTTTTGATGGAACGGTGAACCAGCTCAAGGAAACCTTTGGCAAGATGAAGACTCTTTCCTTTGAACTGGTGCCAGGTCAAAGTCATCTCGTCTCTCACTATGAAGGCCTACCTGATATGACCATTGATAGACAAGGAAATAGCCTCAATATTGAATTTGATAGTTCCCGCTACCAGTCAGCTGATATTATCAAGCAAACTCTGTCTGATTTTGAGATTCGCGATTTGAAAATGGTGGATACGGATATTGAGGATATTATCCGTCGCTTCTACCGAAAGGAGCTCTAAGATGGTCAAATTGTGGAGACGTTATAAACCCTTTATCAATGCAGGGATTCAGGAGTTGATTAGCTATCGAGTCAACTTTATTCTCTATCGGATTGGGGATGTTATGGGAGCTTTTGTGGCTTTTTATCTCTGGAAGGCTGTCTTTGATTCCTCGCAGGAGTCTTTGATTCAGGGCTTTAGTATGGCAGATATCACCCTCTACATCATCATGAGTTTTGTGACTAATCTTTTGACCAGGTCAGATAGCTCTTTTATGATTGGGGAGGAGGTCAAGGATGGTTCCATTATCATGCGCTTGCTGCGACCAGTGCATTTTGCGGCTTCGTACCTCTTTACAGAGCTTGGATCTAAGTGGTTGATTTTTATCAGCGTTGGACTTCCTTTTTTGAGTGTGATTGTCTTGATGAAAATCCTTTCTGGGCAAGGGATTGTAGAAGTGCTGGGGCTAACTACCCTTTATCTATTTAGCTTGACGCTGGCCTATCTGATTAACTTTTTCTTTAATATCTGCTTTGGATTTTCAGCCTTTGTATTTAAAAATCTATGGGGTTCCAATCTACTCAAGACTTCCATAGTGGCCTTTATGTCTGGAAGTCTGATTCCCTTGGCTTTCTTTCCAAAGCTTGTTTCAGATGTTTTGTCCTTCTTGCCTTTTTCATCCTTGATTTACACTCCAGTCATGATCATTGTTGGGAAATACGATGCCAATCAGATTCTTCAAGCTATCTTGCTACAGGTTTTCTGGCTCTTAGTGATGGTGGGCTTGTCTCAGTTGATTTGGAAACGAGTCCAGTCATTTATCACCATTCAAGGAGGTTAGGATGAAAAAATATCAACGCATGCATCTGATTTTTATCAGACAATACATCAAGCAAATCATGGAATACAAGGTCGATTTTGTGGTTGGTGTGTTAGGAGTCTTTCTGACTCAAGGCTTGAATCTCTTGTTTCTCAATGTACTCTTTCAACACATCCCATCTCTAGAAGGCTGGACTTTTCAAGAGATTGCATTTATTTATGGTTTTTCCTTGATTCCCAAGGGATTGGACCATCTCTTTTTTGACAATCTCTGGGCACTGGGGCAACGCTTGGTGCGAAAAGGAGAATTTGATAAGTATCTGACGCGTCCTATCAATCCTCTCTTTCACATCCTAGTTGAGACCTTTCAGATTGATGCCTTGGGCGAACTTTTGGTCGGAGGCATTCTGCTAGCGACTACGGTGACTAGCATTGCTTGGACTCTTCCAAAATTCCTGATTTTCCTAGTCTGTATTCCTTTTGCGACCTTGATTTATACTTCCCTGAAAATCGCGACTGCCAGTATCGCTTTTTGGACCAAGCAGTCAGGAGCCATGATTTACATTTTTTATATGTTTAATGACTTTGCAAAGTATCCGATTTCCATTTACAATTCGCTCCTTCGTTGGTTGATTAGCTTTATCGTGCCTTTCGCCTTTACGGCCTACTATCCAGCTAGCTATTTCTTGCAGGACAAGGATAGGCTCTTTAACATTGGTGGTTTGATTCTGATTTCCCTTGTCTTCTTTGCAATTTCTTTGAAACTCTGGGACAGGGGCTTGGATGCCTACGAAAGTGCCGGTTCGTAAAAGGAAGAAACTCAAAGCCTCGTCTCAGGACAGGCTTTTTTAATCGTGATGAAAATTTCTTGACATCTATTCTCAGAGTGCTATACTAAGAGGGTAATCGCCGATTTAGCTCAGTTGGTAGAGCAACGCACTCGTAACGCGTAGGTCACAGGTTCGATCCCTGCAATCGGCAGAATCAAGAAGCTCAAACGGGCTTCTTTTTTTGTAACTATAGGAAAGGTGGAACGTTTGAGATAGGTTCTATTTAACGTCTGAAACTCCTGCTTATAAATAAAAACTAAAATTTATATTTTGTGGTATAATATATATTAATAAGCACTTGTTTTCGTTCCGTTTTAGAGGACTATAGGCTGTTAATCATTCTAGAATTTTTTGCATAGGTTTTCTAAAAATTATAAAAATCCATGGATAATAACGAATGAAGTCTCGCAAGCTTGGCTGAATATAAATCAAAAAGGAGAAAATTATGAATAAGAAAGAATGGGTAAAACAATTTGAGGAGGCGAATGGCCGCAAGCCGACTGCATCAGAATTAGCAGAGGCGCAGTCAACTAAAAAGTTTGCGAGAGGAACTAGAAACATTAAAATCTATATTGGGTTAGTCCTCGGTATTTTGGTTGCTCTAATTCTAGTAAGTGTTTTCTCGCATTCTTTGATTGGAAAGAAAGAGTCAAATCAAGCATCGTCTGCTGTTTCAACTACAGAGTCAACAAGTCAATCGTCTACAAGTCAAGCGTCAACAAGCCAAGGAAAAACAGATGAGACTGATAAGGATAAACAAGAGGAAATTCAAAAACTCAAGGATCAACTGACTGCTTTAGATACCAAAATTACGGAAGCAGAAGCACTTGTTAGCAAGTTGAAGAAAGAAACTACCGTTCCAAAACTAGATATTGAAGCAATCAAGAACAATGATTTGTCTAGTTTAGAAGGTACTTGGCGTAGTCAATCTGGTAATGAATACATTATTAATGATTCTGGAGAAGTACGTGCGACTTGGTTTACAAATGATCAAAAGTACGAATCTGTAGTTGGATTAAAGGTATCAAAAGGACAAGATAGTCGTAACCCTGAGACAGCGTCTATTAGTGCATGGGTAAAAGATTCTATTGCTGGAGGATTCGTAGTAGTAGCTGTGCCAAGTGGAGTTGTTATGCAACCTGCTGATGACGGAAAGATTACGGATAAAAGCAATCATGCTGAGGAAAGACTACTTTCAGGGCAAGAGTATGGATCGATGTTAATGAAACCGGAAAAGGTTTATTATCGTGTGAAACCAGATACCAGTAAACTTGAGGAAGCAGAAAAGAACTTAGCTCAACTACAAGCAGACCGTGAATCAATCAAATCTTCTCTAGAGTCAAAGGAAAAGAAAAACTAGGTTGTATTCGTTCAAAAATACTGTTACAATCAGCAGAATCAAGAAGCCCATTAGGGATTCTTTTTCTTTTGTTACAAATACTCAACCACTTAGACAGAGATATTGACCAGATAGGCAAAAGGGCTTGTTCTTGAAAAATTCCTCTGCTATAATGGTTCATGTAAGGGGCGTGAGGGGTCAGTATCAGACAACTCAAGAACCAAAAAAAGAAAATGGAGACAAAAAAATGAAAAAATTATTGGGACTTGTATTTTTAGTAGCAGCAGCGCTAGTATTGTATTTCGGCTCTGTTGGATGGCCAAGTTTGGATATCAACCTCTGGTCACTCATTCCGGTAGGATTGTTCCTTTATTTCACGCTAGAAAACTTTTTGAAAAAAGACTACAAGTCTAGTCTGATGTGCTTGATCATCGCCTTTATCATTGCAAATGCTATTTTTGATCTCTTACCCATTTCAAGTGGTTTGGTGATTGGTGCCGGTGTGCTAGCTTGTGTAGGACTTGGCTATCTCTTTCCTGATAAAGATAAAAAAGAAGGCAAATAAAAAGTCTCGAGAAATCTCGAGACTTTTTTACTGACCAGCGTAATATTTTTGAATCCCCTTTACGATGCCTGCGACCAGTTTATCTTGGTAGTGGCTATCTTTGATTTGTTGGTTTTCGGAGAAATTATCCATATAACCAAGTTCTAGGAGAACGGCTGGTTTGGCTGTTTCGCGTAGTACAGCATAGCTGCTTTCCAATAAGCCAGCGTCCTTGGCCCCTGTTTCTGCTAGAAGAGAGGAGTGGATGGCAGCGGCGAGGCGTTTGCTTTCACTCATACGATCTGGGTGATTGTGCCAGTATTTATTAATCTTACTTGGATAATCAGGTTCATCGCTATAGG